>NZ_CP118753.2:395000-695000 GCF_034480035.2 Methanosphaera sp. ISO3-F5 | reverse complement strand
TATTCCTTTGATTAGGCATGTTGCTACGTATGGTCTTATTTGTTTTAGTTTTGGGTCTACTGTTATTGTTTCTTGTGTTTGTTTTATTGTGTATTCTGGTATTCCTGTTTCTATTTCGTAGTATCCTTTTAGTGATCTTACTATTCCTTCTATGCTGTAGTAGTCTGGCCTGTTTGGGAAGAATTCTGCTTTTACTTCCGTGTCTGTGTATCCTTCAACATCACTTGATATCATTGGTAGTGTGTTGATTAGTTCTTCGTTTTCTAGTGTTTTTCCTAGTTGTTTGTATAATTCTTTGTATGTGAAATTTATTACGGGCATGTTATCATATTTTTCCTATTATTTTTTTTTGTTAATTTATCTATTAGCATTATTTAGTGTGGGGGGTTATAGTGATAATATTATCATGAAGAATATTGATTCTATTACGAAGTGTAGTGATCTGTGTTGTATGCTGTTCATTTCTATTTCGAAGTAGTTGTGGAATACGTCGATTAGGAAGTGTATTGTTCCTGCGAGTATTCCTATTGTTAGTGATTGGAATACTAGTGATAGTATTATGAAGTGGAATATTGCTTCTAGTATTTCATGTATTATCCATGTAATGAATGGTGATTTGACATTGTTGTGTATTATTTCTCCGAGTATTATGTAGAAGTCACTGAATGTGTGCCATATTATTCCATGTAGCATGTCGGAACATGCTAGTACTATTGCTATATAAAACCATTCGAGATTCATTATTTTTACACCATCCATTCTTAAATTTTTTTATTGATTCTCATTTATACTAGTTTTATTTTTATCTTTTTTATATGTTAAATTTAATGTTTAAATATTTTTTGTTACATATATCATTATATAAGATATGTTGGTATATTATTATGTTAGATGAATTTTTTGATAAGATTTTATCTCTTAGTGGACGTTATACTCATTATAAGAGTGAATGTGCACGTTTGAATGATAAGTGTGAAATGCTTGAAAAAGATAATGACATTTTACGTGGCGAAGTTAAGGAATTATTATTAAGGTTAGATGCTAAGCAGGACAGGTTATATTCTCTTTATGAAGAGAATGAATTGGTTAATGATACTGATAAGATATTGGATGCTATGATTAGTATACAACATCATATGAATAATGGTTTTGATGAAAATATGAAGTTGTTGGAGTCATTGGATGATTCTATGATGCGTGTTGAGAAAAGTTCTAGTTATACTAATGTTAAGTTGGACAGTAAGTTTGATGAGAACAAGCGTTTAATAATGGATGAAATTGTATGTAACCTTAAAAAATAATCCGTCATATTTTTTTTAGATGAAAATATTAACATTGTGAAAATATTATATAGTGATAAAAAACAAACAATAAAACATAAAGGAAGAAGTAAAGCATTAACCACAAAAACACGAGGAATGAATAATAAAAAGGAGAAATGAGTCAATGAAACCACCATGTGAAATAGTAGTATGGTATGTAATACCATCCATAAGATCAAAACTAGCAAAGGAACTGCTTAAACTGGGAATGAAACAGAAAGACATATCCAAACTATTAGACATAACACAACCGGCAGTAAGCCAGTACATCAGTGACAAAAGAGGCCATGAAATAGACTTCGATCCAGTGGTAGAACAATATATAAAAAATATGGCAAAAGACATGACCACTGGAGACCTACAACCAATAGACCTCATACCAAAATTCTGTCACATCTGTAAAACAATAAAAACACAGGAAGTACTCTGTCAACTACACAAGGAAAAAGTACACATACCCGAATACTGCAATGTCTGTATGGGCAGCAAATCTGGACTAAGCATAACAGAACTACACGACTAAAATAAAAATTAACCCCCAACAAATATCTTTTTGAATAAATATACCAAAACTTTATTAAAATATGAAATCAAAATTTATTTTATTATACTATAAATCTTTTAATTGACAATTTACCCCTTATTTTCCAAAGTTGTATATAAAAAGGAGTATGCAACTACAAATTATAATTTTAATCGGATTAAATGTTTATTAACTTTTAAAAGATTATAAAATTGTATAATTTTTTTTTATTAACAAAATCCTCAATATACATTAAACCAAACATAAAAATAATATAGATTAATATACAAAAGTAGTTTTAGATAGAATTAATTTAGAATAATATAAATTAAATATATGCTTTTAGAATATTTATAAAATAACATGAAATGTACAAATTAATCAATAAAAAAAACCAAGTATAAATTTAATAGGATATATTAATGCCAATTAGAATTTATATAAAAAAAATAATTTAAATCTTTTTTGAATATAAACATCACAGCAAATATAAGTACACTATTAAAGAAAAAATGTGATAAAAAATGACATATCTCTCAATAATTATTTCACAGACAGACCTTGAAACTTCCCAGATATTAGAAACTCTAAAATCATTAGAAACACAAACATTCACAGATTATGAAATAATAGCTTTAAACACTCTAAAAACATCACCCCATTTCAAAACATATGACTCCCCTATCCAAAACAAAATAATTTACACCAACACTAAAAAAATATCACCGAATATAAAAAATGCTAAAGGAGAATATATCTTATTCTTAAATGAAAATTACCAATTTTATTCAGAAAACACACTACAAACATTCACCAACATGCTAAAACAGGAAACTCCAGAATTATTACATTCAAATGAAAATACTCAAAACAACACACTTCCACTAAATCTCCTTTATAACACTTTCTATAAGAATAATTTCATAAAAAACATTACAAACGATTTAAGTTTTAACACTCCCCTTTTAAGTTTATACTTTGGACCGACATAATAACTAATCTGAATAATTACAAAATAACAGATAAACAGTTAACAAAAAATTCCCAAAAGAACACACAATTATCTTTAAATAATAATCAAGAAATACAAGATTACATCAAATGCATCAAATACGTATTATCCAACTTAAAAAGATGTTCAAAACAGGATACCATTAATGATTTTTCACAGAATCTACCCGAAATAAACTACGAAAACATACCACCCCTTTCAAAAAAAGAATTACAAAAAATAAAAAATGAAATAAAAGAAGTAACAACAATAATCTCTAATAAAAACAATAAAACAATACACTATTATATATCAAAATACTTCCGAACATTCTATGACATATTATATAACCATAATACAAACTTCGACGTATTAATATCAGTGATAATACCAACATATAACGTGGAGGAGTATATTGATGATTGTCTTACTAGTCTTCTAGGACAAAGCCTAAAAGACATTGAAATAATATGTGTAGATGATATGTCAACAGATACAACACCAGATATAATCAAATACTACCAAAGAAAAGATAAAAGGATAAAATATTACCCGTTAAAGGAAAAACAAGGTTCTGGTGGATGTAGAAACTATGCCCTAACAAAAGCACGAGGTAAATATATACAGTATGTGGACTCGGATGACTTCCTAGATCTAAACGCACTAAAAGAATTATATGAAATAGCAGAAAGAGAAAAAACACAAATATTAATGTACAAAGCCACATCTTATAATCATAATGAAAATAAATTCTTCATTGAAAATTATTATGATATGAAAGAACTCAGTCATCACCTAAATAAACTGATGGGTATTAAGGAATATGATTCAGACATATTTAGGACGGCAGTAGTACCATGGAACAAGTTATACCTAAAATCATTTCTAACAAGTTTAAATGTTAAATTTCCTGAACACTTAATTCACCAGGATAATCCATTTTTCTTTGAAACAACACTAAATGCAGATCGAATATTTTTTATAGAAAAGTATTATAATCGAAGACGTAGAAACAATTCGATAACAGAACTAAAGAATCAAATGGAACTAGGAACAATAGATATAATAGAATTTAGGGGTCTAGATATTTAGATCTTTTTAACCACTTATAAAAGCTTATTTTTTAATATAATTTAGGTCATTAAGTCCTGTTAAAAATAATACATTTGTTTTATGATTGGATTTGAATTTAAAGGGTTATATTATCGAAATATTTAAATATAACCTTTTATAAACATATAATTGTGATAAGAATGTTATTAGGTTTAAATTTCGATAATTCCAACCCATATAGTAGTTTGTTAGAAGAAATATTTAATATTATTGATTCTAGAAGAATTCAACAGATAATTGCTTCAAATGGTATAAAACCATTAGATAAGTTTAATTTTTCATTAAAAGTATTTTTTATTAGTCAGTTTTTTAATTTAAATATTTCATATGTCATTGATGAGATAAATAGGAAACCAGAAGTTAAATCTTTTTTTAATGTTAAATGTGTTTTAACAGCATCTCAAGTTACCGAGCTTCTTGGACGTTTTTCTACCCAAACAATAGAAAAAACTATCAATACAATACTCAGATATCTTAATAGAAATAATAGAGTTCAATCACATACTTATTTACTTGATGCAACTCCATTGGATGTTGATTATAATTTTGATAGTAAGAAGATTTCCAAGAAAAATCTTGAAAATAAAGATCCAAAATGGGGTCATGGAACAAGTATTGGCTTCTATATAGGCTTTAAAGGAACTTTTGTACTAGATTACAATACCATGATGCCTGTTTTATTCATAATACACCCAGGTTCACCCCACGACAGTCAAATATTCCCCGAAATACTAGAACAAATGAAAAAACACCACCTATTACACCACAATGATAAAATACTAGCTGATAGAGGATATTATAGTTATGAAAACTATGAAATAGGCTTAAAAAAATACCACATACAACCATTAATCCTCACTAAATCCAATTTCAACATAGAAAAACTAAACAACGCATTAACCTGTCCATTAGAATATTTCAGACAAAACAAAAAAGATAAAGAAAATAAAAGTAAATTCATAAAATTAGCAAACTCATTTTGTAAAAACATAATCAAAAGAAAAAGAATTAAATATGTAAGAAGCCATATCGAAGACTTTTTTAAATTCCTTAAAGAAGGACTAAATTTAAAACATTTCCACAAATATACAACAGAATCTGTTAAAAAAACAACATTACTAACTGTATTATTAGCATCCTTAATAATTAATCAAGGATACACAACAAAAACAGACTTACAAATGCTTTCTGAAGGACGAATAATCTAGACCCCTAAATAGAATTAATATTAAAAGTATTCTTTAAGTATGGATTATACGAAGAATACAAAAGACCATTATTAAACAGATTACTAGCAAAATTCAATTATCGTTACTATATTATTAACAAAGAGTATCGCAAAGAATTTTATGAGAAATCCAAGATTAAACTAGAAAAATTCACAAACGAATACAATTTAAAAAATGATTTAAACACATATTTATACCCAGGGAATAAGAAATTATACGAAAATTTTATGACATGCGAAAATTACAGAGAATTTGACTTAAAATACAAAGAAATTAATTAAAGGTGCAACAAAATGGAAATCAAATCAAAAATAGGGAAAAAGATATTATTAAACAGCAACAGTTACCAACATTACATACAACAATACCAAAAACAAATCCAAGAAATAAAAAAACAACAACAAACAATAAATAATCTAAAAAAAGAGAATCAACAATACCAAAAAAATTTAAAGAAAAAAAAACAACCAAATAAAAAAAATACAAAAAGAAAACAATGAAATAAAACAAAAAATCACAAAAAACAACCAAACCCACAACAACAAAATAACACAAATAAAAGCAAAACACGAACAAGAAATAACACAAAAAAATAACCAAATAAAAAAAATACAAAAAGAAAATAGTACATTAATTGAAGAAATATCTCTTATCAAAAACACATTAGAAAAATATGAACAAACACTAACCAATATAGAAAATGACAAGAACAACAAGTTACATTTTATAGAAAAAAATTTAAATTATCTAACAATAAAACTAGACAGCAAATACAATGAGAACGAACGAAAACTAATTTCTGAATTAAATAATTTGAATAAAAAATGTAAATCATACCTTATTTCAATAATTATTCCAGTTTATAATCTTGAAAAATATGTTGAAAAATGTTTCTTATCCATCTTAAATCAATCAATTGGTTTCCATAACTTAGAAATAATTTTTGTTGATGATTGTTCAACAGACAACACTTATAACATCTTAAAAGAATATACCACAAACTATAGTAATGTAAAACTATTCCAAACTGATGAAAATAGCGGAGTTGCTGGTAAACCACGAAATATAGGCATGAAATATGCTACAAGTGATTATATAATGTTTCTGGATGGAGATGATGAGTATTATGAGGATGCTTGTGAATTTTTATATGATAAAATTGTTGAAAGTGGTTCCAGCATAGTTTCAGGTACACATACTCAATTGAATACTGATAATAATAAAGAAGAAATACCATTTTCCTTACTTTTAAATACATTTACAGATAATAATCTTGAATGGAATGAACGTATAAACAATTTGGAACAGTTCAATCTGGAATTTCCTGAGGAAATAATGATAACAGATATTCAGGAATTACCATTTATTATTAATAACTATAAATTAGCTAGTAAAATTTTTAATTTAAAGTTTTTAAGAGATAATAAAATTATATTTCCAGAGTTTATTATTGCAGAGGATTCTGTTTTCTTATATAAATCTTTAGTATCTGCTGAAAAGTTAATTTTTAATAAAAAAGCTATTTACAAGTATAATAACACTCGGAATGAAGAGAATGATAAGTCTGTTACGTTTAGTGATGATATGGATTTGCAGATTAGTCGATTGGATGCATATGGTATGATTATTGATTTTGGTCTTGAAAATGGTTTGGAGGATATTACTGTTAAGTATTTGATTAATGGAAAAATGGCTTACTTTTTTAATACTTTTGTCTTGAATAAGGATTTGTCTTGTGACATCTTAATAGAGATATTTGATAGGTGTAAATTTTTGTGTGCTTTGTTGCTTCGTGATGATGTGGTGTTAGCTGATAATTTGAGAGAATTGTATTCTTTGATTGTTAATGATAGATATGATGATGCTGTTGGTTTTTGTTAATTTTTTTATTTTTGGTTGTGTTTTTTTTATAAAGTATTTTATAACAATGTTAAATATTATTAGTGTTGAAAAACAAATAATAATATATGAAAAACTACCTTACAATAAAAAACATCAAAGGCATACTCTCACCAGGAGAATTACTGTCTGGTAACTTTGGATTCGAAAAAGAGGGCTTAAGAGTAAATAATGAAGGAAAACTTGCACTCACACCCCACCCAACAATTTTCGGAGATAAACTGGCAAACCCCTATATTACAACAGACTTTTCGGAAAGTCAAGTGGAAATAGTTACACCAACATTCAACAGTATCCAGAAGGCATATCAGTGCCTATCATTCCTTGTAGACATAGTGAACACGTCAATAGCTGATGATGAATTCATTTGGAATCAGTCACTGCCATGTATACTACCTGATGATCATGAAATTCCAATTGCTGAATATCCCAGAAAGAAAGGGGAAGCTTCACGGGTTTACAGGGAAAAATTGGCCGAGAAGTATGGGACTAAAAAGCAGATGATTAGTGGAATTCATTATAATTACTCCCTTAGTGGGGAGACAATACGGAAATTGTATGATAATTATCCTGGGAAATTATCATATAAGGCATTCCGAAATGCTTTGTATCTTAAGATTACACGAAATTATCTCCGGCTAAAATGGTTTATAATATATGTTACTGGTGCTTCTGTAGCTGCTCATGAAACATTCACAAGTGAATGTTTGAGGTTGATGCCTGAAGAGGACGAGTATGGAAGTTACTACTCAGAGCATGGTCCATCATATAGGAATTCGCATATTGGTTATAAGAACTTGGAAAAATTATATCCCCGATATGACAGGTTAGAACATTTCCTTGAAGATGTGAAAGGATACATAAATGATGGAAAATTATCTGAGGCCAAGGAACTTTATACTCAGATTCGATTAAAACCTGTGGATCGTGATAATTATCTTGAATCATTGTATTCTGATGGTATTGAGTATGTGGAAGTAAGGAGTATAGATATTAATCCGTTCGAAAAAAGTGGTATAAGCAGGCAGGATGCTGAATTTGTACATTTGTTCCTGGTTTATCTTTTATTGCTTGAAGAGGATGAAAGTGATGTTAAGTGGCAGGAGGAAGCATTGTATAATGAGGAGATTGTTGCTGAGAAAGGATTTGATAATAGCATTAGACTTTTGCGTAATGGGGAAAAGATTAGATTACATGATTGGGCTGATGAGATTTTAGCTGGTATGGATGAGATGAACACGTTACTGGACCTGGGAAAAGATGAGTTAATACGTGTTATTAGGGATAGAGTGGAAGATGAGGGTAAAACTTATGCAAAACAGTTGGAGCAAATTGTTGAAAACAGGGGTTTTATACCTAGTCAATTGTCTATAGCTGTGCATAATAAGGATACGAGTATTGAATTGATTGATCTTGAAACTATATATAATAATGTGGAACTTGAGGAGGTTTATTCTAAAAGTTTACCTAATCGGAAGGATTGAATTTTTATTTACGTGTTTTTGATTATGGTGAACTTTGAACACACATTTTTTTTGGATTAATAATTGTTCATTTTTTTCTTCTTTTGTTAGTTTTTTTTTATTGGTTTTGGATGATACGTGGTAACCTAATTATTTTTTTAAATTATAATGAGTAATGCTTTTTGAAAGGTGAAGAGTTAGAGGGTGGTGAGTGTTTAGTTTACGATGATTGTTCTTTTAATCGTACTTGTTTTGTAGTTTTTGTTTGAGTTATATGTTACTGTGATTGGATTTTTTCCTTTTTTTGTTGTTTTGAATGTGTATTTGTATATTCCTTGTTTGTTTGTTTTCACTGTTACTGTTTTTGTGTTAATTTTTATTTTTAGATTTGCGTTTTTTATTATTTTGTTTTTGTTGTCTGTTAGTTTTCCTGTGATTGTGACTTGTTTTCCTTTTTTAGTGGTGTTTATTTTGTTTATTGTTAGCTTTGTTGGTCTTGGGATTGTTTTGTATGTTTGTTTGATGGTGCTTTTTTTGTAGCTTTGGTTTCCTGGGTAGGTGATTGTTATGTTGTTTGTTCCTATTTTGTTTGCTTTTGTTTTGTATGTGTATGTTCCTTGTTTGTTTGTTTTTACGGTTACTGTTTTGGTATTGATTTTTATTTTTATCATTGCATTTTCTAGTATTTCTCCTCGTTTATCTGTTAGTTTTCCCGTGATTGTTACTTGATCGTTATAGGTTTTTTGTGATAACTTGTAGAGTGTTATCTTTATTGCTGACTTTATGTTTTTGGAATATATGTTGTCGCTTATTTTATTATTTTTTGAGTCTTTGGCTGTGAAAATCTCAGCATACTTCTCTGAAGTATTGTTAGTGAAGGTGTTCTTTTGTATGATGTTATTGTCACCTGTACTGTATATTGCAGCAGCACGGGTTGCTTTGTTGTTTTCAAAATGTGAAGTTGTTACCTTTAGGGTTCCCTTATTATTATATACGGCTCCAGTATATTCTCCCTTATTCTCTTTGAATGTGGAATTTGTAATTTCTAGTTTGCTTTGTGAATTATGTAGTCGGATAAGTCGGGAGGATTACTCTTCCCTTCTCTCCTAAGAACCGTACGTGTCCCTTTCAAGACATACGGCTCAAGCATATTCTTTATCTCGAAATCAATTATAAATCCATGTTATTTTATTTAATTGCCTTTGTTGTAAAGACATTCAAACGGTGTTTTCTTAAAAGCTTTCCTTATGTAATCATTATATTCAGGGTCATAAGGATTGCAATTGTATTTAATTATGTGTGCATAGTGTATATGCACCCATTTCATCTTAACAAGTTGTATGTTAGGATTTTCTGGACTAGTAAGTATATAATTATCATCATGTTTATGATAATAATCTTCTTTGAAGTACCTATCTTTAATCCAATCCCATGACTTGTTAGGATGTTGTCTACGAAGATATCGATACGTTAATTTCCAAACGTAGTCATCAATTTCATTGAACGCTTTGTGGGCTACTGTTTGTTTCCAGTAATTGGCAGTGCCGATTATTAGACTGTTCAGTTTTCCAATTAGCTCGTCAATTTTTCCACTACTACGATATTTTAGAAACAATTCTCGTATCTTACTTTTGAGTCTTTCAATCCTGTCCTTAGCAGGTTTACTAAGCACTTTAATACCATTTTGTGTTGGGTATTCTCTGATGTTAAATCCGAGAAAATCAAAACCCTTATTTAATGGTGTTATATGTGTTTTGTCCTCTGCTAATTTAAGGCCACGTTCTTTGAGGTATGGTTCAATCAAAGAGTATACTTCTTCTGCATCTTCTTTTGTTCTACATAGTACTACAAAATCGTCTGCATAGCGTATCATAGCATATCTTGACTGATTACGATAAGTGAATGTGTTTCTAGCTTTTTCTTTCTTGTAGGTTACTCCTAATGCTTCATCTAGTCCTGTTAGGGCTATATTTGCCAATGTTGGCGAGATTATTCCACCTTGTGGCGTACCCATATCGGTTAAATCAAACATGTCATTATGTACATAACCTGCTTTAAGCCATTTATTAATGATATTCTTAGCAGGGAAATTACCCAACTGCTTTAATATCCAGTCATGGTCAAGAGTATCAAAACATGACTTGAAATCACCTTCAAATACCCAAGACCGATTACCTCTTTTTGTGAAGTGGTGTATGCGTGCGATTGCATTTCCTGCATTGCGCATTGGTCTAAAACCATAACTTGTTGGTTCAAAACCCACCTCTACACGTGGTTCAAGGGCAAGATTAACGACAGTCTGATACACACGATCAATAATGGTCGGTATACCCAACGGTCGCATTTTACCATTTGATTTACGAATATAAACCCTACGCACTGGTAAAGGTTCATATTCCTTTAATTTCATAGATTTAAGCTTATAGTATAAAGCCATTCTCTCGGGATGAGACCTAAGCACCATCCCATCAATTCCAGGTGTTCTACGACCACTATTTAAAATGGTAGCCCTTCGAATACCATACAGAATTGTGGAATCCTTATTTAACAGTAATCTTTGTAATTGCTTGGCTTTACTATATTCTTTTCTGATTTCGGCACAAGCTATATCACATTGTAACTTATAAATGCTCCGTTCAATCTTCTGCCATGGAATAGAATTCCATTCGCTAGTATAATCGGACTCATTCTGTTTAGCATCCTCCAAAATAGAATTTTGGCTCAAATCTGCATAAACATCCTTCGACATAAAGTTTTACACCTCTATAGTTATAATTGATATAGTTACCTGTGTTATATACACCTGCTAAAGTCAGCATATACCACGTAGTTATTATATCCCTTTAATTTCCTACTGTCTTAACGACTATTGTGGTCATTAGCTTTCTTAGCATCCCTTACCCTACTAGGTTTAGGAACACCGGTTCACACCGTAGTCCCCCCACACGTTTAATTGTGGGTCAAAGTAGGGCTTACCAAGTTTCTCTTCTTTCAGTTACGACTAACTTAGGCTCTCCCATTACGCCGACAAGCCTATGGGTTATGCTAAATGCATATGAGCAAAGTATGCATTGCCTGCTTGCAAAACAATGGGTAATGTAATATCCTTCCCCATTGCCATTGGTTACGACGCTTATAAGAGTTCATTCATCATTAGCCAATATTAGTCTTTCTCTAGCCCACACATCCATGGATATTAGGAATGTGATTAGGCGTTTACCCTCATGCAACCCACATCATCCGTTGCCAGTTGATGCAGTTTCGGGCGAGAATAGCCCACATAACTAGGCTAATAATACAACGTATAATTGCATTATACTGATTATAAAAGGGAAAGAGAATTGCTTGTCGCACTTGCTCCAACAATATCTGCATTGTTTTTTTCGAATACTATCTTTTTTATTTCGGAGCGACTATTATAAATGTATAGTGCGCCTCCATCATTTTGTGCTTTGTTTTCTTTGAATGTTGTGGTTGTGATTTTTAGTGTTCCATCATAATTTCGGATTCCTGCTGTTTGTTTTGCAGTGTTTGAACTGAAATTGGAGCCTGTGATTGTTAGAGTGTTATATGATGAATAGATTGCCCCGGTATTATCTGCATTGTTTTTGGTGAAGTTTGATGTTTTTATTGTCATTTTACCGAGCGTATTATATATTGCTCCACCATTAGCTGCTTTATTATTATTGAATGTGGATTGTGTTAGTGTTAATGTTCCATCATAGTTTCTTATTACTCCCCCATTTAGTAATGCTTTGTTACTTGTGAATTTAGAGTTTTTAACTGTTAATTTACCCTGATAGTTTTCCAGTGCACCGGCATCATTATCTGCATGGTTACTCGTGAATTTTGACTGTGATACTATCATGTTTCCATCATAATTGTATAATGCTCCCCCGTAGTTGCCTGCACGATTAGCCGTGAATGTGGAACCGGTTATTATGGTTGTTGCCTGGTAGTTTTCAATTGCCCCAGTATCATTCTGAGAAGTATTATTTGTGAACAGAGTACTGTTTACTCCTAGTTCTCCCATGTGATTATATATTGCACCAGCGTAATGTGCATTGTTGTCCTTGAATTCGCTATTTTTGATGTGGAGTGTTCCCTGGTAGTTATATGTGCTTCCCCCATCTTTTGTTGCACTGTTACCCTTGAATGTTGTGTTTGATATTGTGATTTTTCCATCAGAGTTATGTACTGCTCCACTGTTTACTGCAGTGTTACCTGTGAAGGTAGAGTTACTTATTTCCATTGTTCCCTGATAGTTTAATAATGCTCCACCATTATTTCCTGCAGTGTTTTTATTAAACTGTGTGTATGCTATTGTTATTCGTCCCTGATAGTTTTTTATTGCTCCTCCGTCCTGTTTTGCTTTATTGTTTGTGAATGTGGTGTCTGTTATTGTGAGTGTTCCCCTATTATCTATTGCATTATCCTTACAGTTAACTATTTTAAGTCCATCAATGTTGACATTGCTATCCTCATAGATTCTGATGAGCTGATATTTGTTATCTCCATCAATGCTATTGTTGTTACCATTAATGTTTAAACTTGTAATTTTCTTGTTTAATAGCGTGTTTTCTTCTAATTTAATATTTTTTCTGATGTTAACTGTTACTGTATCATAATCTCGCGTGGTTAATGCTTTTTTTAGCGATTCGTAACTGTCAACATCATAATGTTGTGATACTCCTTTTACATTGTTCCTGGTTACATCTTGTTTACTTATAACATGACCCTGTTCAATATCATCTTCTGTACTATTTACGGCACAGACAATGTTTAAGAGTAAAAATGTTGCCAGAAGAAGCAGCAATATTTTATCATATTTCATAAAATACATACCCCCATATATTATGTTAATAATATATTTATGAATTTTTATAAATAAAATACTTTATCAAAAAAAGTGTATGTTTAAAAGGGAGATTACTGGGTAAACCTATTATTAGAAGTTGGTTTCTGTTTCACTTAATGCTTTCCAGAGTTTATCCTTATCAGATAATATGAGTTCATCAATGTCCCCTATTGGCCATTCAATACCAATCTCCGGATCATCCCACCGGATACCACCCTCATCCTCAGGATGATAAAAGTCCGTGCACTTATAAGTAAACTCGGCAGTATCACTTAAAACCACAAATCCATGAGCAAAACCTGGAGGGATATAGAACTGGTTCTTGTTTTCATCAGAGAGTATTACACCCTCCCATTTGCCATAAGTGGGTGAATCACGTCTCATATCCACTGCAACATCAAAGACTTCGCCGCTGATAACTCTTACAAGTTTGCCCTGAGGATACTTGTACTGGAAGTGAAGACCACGCAGTACACCTTTTTTGGACTTGGACTGGTTATCCTGAACAAAATCGGCGGTGATACCATTTTCTTTGAATATTTTTTCATGATATGTTTCCATAAAGTAGCCCCTGTTATCACCGAATACTTGTGGTTCCACGATGACCACGCCCTCAATACTTGTCTTAATAAACTTAAAATCTGCCATAAAATCTTCCTACATTATTTAATTAATTATTATTTTTCTAAAAAATAATTATTAAATTTTATTACAATAAAAAAACAAACATAATACATAATAAAATTAATGGAATTTTACAATATGAAATACGATTACCTAATAGTAGGATCAGGACTCTTCGGTTCAATATTCGCCTACGAAATGACAAAAGCAGGAAAAAAATGCATAGTAATAGAAAAACGTGACCATATCGGAGGGAACATATACACCCAGAAACAGGAAAACATAAACGTACACAAATATGGAGCACACATCTTCCACACAAGTGATAAAAGAGTCTGGGAGTACATAAACCAATTCACGGAATTTAACAACTTCATAAACTCACCAGTCGCAGTATACAAGGACAAAATGTACAACTTACCATTCAACATGAACACATTCTATCAAATGTGGGGTACAAAAACACCAGAAGAGGCAATGGCAAAAATAGAGGAACAAAAGAGGGAAGCAGGAATAACTGAGCCACAAAACCTGGAAGAACAAGCAATCAGCCTCGTCGGGCCAGATATTTATACTAAGTTAATTAAGGGATATACTGAAAAACAATGGGGAAAAGACTGTTGTGAACTTCCAGCATTTATCATTAAAAGATTACCTGTCAGATTAACATTCGACAACAACTACTTCAACGACAGATACCAGGGAATACCCCTCGACGGATACACAAATGTAATCGAGAAAATGCTAGACGGAATCGAAGTAAAACTAGAAACAGACTTCTTCGAAGACAGAAAATATTGGGAAAACATAGCAGATAAAATAGTGTTCACGGGAATGATAGACCAATACTATGACTATGAATATGGAAGACTAGAATATAGAGGATTAAAATTCGAAACAGAAACATTAGACATGGAAAATTTCCAGGGAAACGCCGTTATAAACTACACAGAACGAGAAATACCATACACCAGAATCATAGAACATAAACACTTTGAAGGATCAGATAGTCCGAAAACAATCATAACCAGAGAATACCCGGCAACATGGAAACCAGGAGACGAAGCATACTACCCAGTAAACAATACTGAAAACAACACGATATACCAGAAATACGAAGAAAAAGCAAAAAAAGAAGAAAACGTGATATTCGGAGGAAGACTCGGAACATACAAATACTATGACATGTGGAAAATCATAGAAGAAGCATTGAATACAGTTGAAAAAGAAATGAACTGAAAATGGTGATAATATGTGTACCGCCGCAAGCTTTAACTCAAAAAGCCATTACTTTGGCAGAAACCTAGACCTGGAATTTTCATACAATGAAACAGTAGTAATAACACCAAGAAACTACACATTACCATTCAGAAAAGAAGAAAATATCGACACCCACTATGCAATAATAGGAATGGCATTCGTAGTAGAAAATTATCCATTATACTACGATGCAACAAATGAAAAAGGACTAAGCATGGCAGGACTTAACTTTCCTGAAGCAAAATACTATGAAATAAATAAAGAAAATGATAATATCACACCATTCGAATTCATACCATGGATACTGGGACAAGCAGAAAATATCAAAGAAGCAAAAAAGCTAATAGAAAATATTAACTTGGTAAACATAAACTTCAGTGAACAACTACCATTATCCCCACTACACTGGATGATATCCGACAAAAACGAATCAATAGTAATAGAATGCATGGAAGATGGAATGAAAATATACGACAACCCCCTAGGAGTAATGACCAACAGCCCATCATTCGACAAACAACTATTTAACCTAAACAATTACAGACACCTATCAAGAAAAACACCGGACAATACATTCTCAGAAAAAATAGAATTAGACACATACAGCAGAGGAATGGGAGCAATAGGATTACCTGGAGACTTATCAAGTATGTCACGCTTCGTAAAAGTAGCATTCACACATGAAAATGTGCTTGAAAATGATGATGAAATTAAAAGTGTGAATCAATTCTTCCACATACTCGAATCAGTATATCAACAAAAAGGATGCTGTGAAGTAGCACCCGGAAAATATGAGTACACCATATACTCATCCTGTGTAAACACGGATAAAGGAATATACTACTACAAAACATATGACAACAGCAGCATAAATGCGGTAAAAATGCATAACTACGACTTGGAAAGCAATGAATTAGCAGTCTACCCCCTAATAGAAGAACAAGAAATTAATTTTCAAAACTAGAATAGGTTAGAGTAAGCCTTATTCAACTTACCCCCAATAACCTCTTTTGTATAATTATCCTTATTTTCAAGACCTTCAACTTGTAACTTCTCATAGAGTTCTTTATCCTTCAACAATTTCAATATCTGAGAAGCCAATTCCTGATAATTTTTTGGTTCAAAGAAAAGACCACCCATTTCTCCACTAGACTCAACAACTGGAGGAATGCGAGCAGCAACAAATGGTGTTTCCAAAGACTGTGCCTCTATTATAACTATACCAAAACCTTCCACTATACTTGGAAGACAGAAAACATGTGATGATTTAACTACTCTCATAACATCATCATGATCTTCTACAAAACCAAGGAATTCAATGTTATCCTCCAAGTTTAACTGGCCTGTAAGGCTCTTTAATCTTTCCTCTTCAGGGCCTGTACCAACAATTTGACATTTGATGTTAGGAATTTCTTCCTTGATTAAACCTACTGCCCTAATAAGATCATTTACCCTTTTATATTCAACCAGCCTTGCCACACATGAAACAGTTGGAGAAAGATATTTGTCTGATGTAACATTAGGAAAATCAACTATATTATGTATTGTGATTGTTTTATCTTCTGGTACATACTTGTTAAGATTATTCCTTGTAAAATCGGAAACCGCAACATATAAGTCTATATTTTGTCTTAAAATGTATCTCTCAAGTACTTCACCAAATAGTCCCGTGATTCCCATATTCTTAGTCCATTCACCTATCCATACATCATGATAACGAAGTGCAACCTTTGCACCTAATTTTTTAGCTAACTTATATGCAACAGGGTATGTGATGAAATTATAACCAATAACCAAATCAATATCCCCCAGCATTTCATGCATGTTGAGTGCATCCTTCATAAATTTAAGCCTTGAAGTAAAAGAACCCTTCTGCACATAACTTCTATTGTCCCCACAACATACTACATGCACATCATGAATATCAAACTCATCAATTTCAGATTCCTTGGATGTGAGAACTGTAACCTCATGATACTTGGAAAGCTCCATTGCCTCATTATAGCAACAAACTTCCACACCACCCTTAATATCAAGACAATCCCCGGATGGAAAATACTCAGTAACAACAACAATATTCATAGAAAAAATCATCCCCTATCTCTTACCTGTTCAACCAAACCAAATAATATATCACGATCTTCCTTATTAAAAGCACCAGTCACAAACAATGCAATTACATAAACCACAACCGCAACAACAACCCCCAGAATAAATGGTAAATGCAGATACACTAACGCTAATGCCATGATAATATTAGCAATTAACACCTGCAAAAATGGTACAACCGCTTTTCTAACATTTAATCCAAACTCCGTACGTCTCAATGCATAAAGCATCAACACCAAAACAACAAACTCCGTTAACACAGCAGTAATACTAGCACCAACAAAGGAAAACAATGGAATTAGAAACATGTTAGCAGCTACACTAACAATAGCACCTCCCATAGTAACCTTAGTCACCAAAAACTGCTTATTAATAGCACCCAGAAGCGTTGAAGTAGTACCGCTGAGGAACATGAAAATAACCGCCCAGATAAGTACACTTAAACCCGTGGAAGCATCCATGAAAGCTTCACCAAATATGATGCGAATAATATCAGCCGAATAAATGGCACTGCCAACAGCAATAGGAACACTTAAAATCAACAAATACTTCAACATCTTCTGATACAAAGCATTAAGCTTAACAGTATCCGTCACATACAACTGACTCATCACAGGGAAAACCGCATTAGAAATCAGCATAAACAGTGAAGAAAGTACAAGTAACAACTTCTGAGAAGAACTGAACAATCCCACGGCAACATTACCTGACATAAAAGTTAACATTACAGATGCAATCCAAAAGTAAATAGAAGTAAAAACTCCCGTAATACCAAAAGGAATACCATTAACAATTAACTCTCCAATAAAAGATTTACTGAAGTCAAAGGTAAACCTCGGATAATGTCTGATTTTAATTATATGACCAACTACAAATGCAATGAACATACTAATTGGATAAGCCGCTGCAATCCAAACAACATTACCTCCTAAGTAAATGAAGACTAATGCTACTATGAAAACACCAACACTATAAACCGCATTCACAATTGTCTGAAAATGCATCTGTTCATTACTCTGATACATAGAATAATAAAAAGTAGTCAGAGAATTAAAAAACATATAACCTCCAACAACAACCATTACCCAGAAGGATTCGCCACTAAAACCACTGACAGTCGTGAACAAAACATAGATCACGAAGGTTAAAATGGTTAAAATTAATCGTAAAACAAATGCTGTTCCAAAATAACGAGCAGTAAGATTATGATCACGTGAAACTTTCTGAATAGCATACATACCCAGTCCAAAATCACAGAAAACGCCAAAAATTCCAATAACACTTAAAGCACTGGAAATAAGACCAAAATTATAAGTTCCCAAATACCGGGCAGTGAACAATGTTAAAAGAAACATCATTAAATTAGTAACTACACTAGTCACCATTAACAAACTAGAATTCTTAACTACTCTCGTTGTAACACTCATAATAATTAATCCTAAAAAAATGTTTTATTATTACACTAATATTTGTTGTTTAATAATATTCAATTTAACTAAAAAAATTAAGATTGTCAAAAGGTGTAGTGATAAATTTTAAGTTATTGGAAATTATGCAATAACACCAAGATATAACTAATTTTTATACTTTAAATAAAATACTTAAAAAATAATTTTTTAAAGCATTTTAAACAGTTATTTTTACTATAAAATATCATTTTTATTCTTTGTTTTGTAATGTATTAATGTATTTTTTTATTTAATGTCGGATAAATCAGAGAGATTACTCTCTCCTCTTCTCCTAGGAACCGTACGTGTCCCTTTCAAGACATACGGCTCGAGCATGTAATTTTCATGTAAAAAAAATAGTATAAATCTTATGATATATTCATCCACCATATAGACAGTTATAAGCACTTTTACCTACTTTATTCTCTATATAATTAAAGTAGTTCCTATCATAAGGGGAACAATCATGTTTAATCATACGAGCATACTTTACATGAATCCAATCCATTCGAATAAGCTGTAGTGACTTATCAGATGGATCAGTAAGAATATATTTATTATTACTCCAACCATTAATATCGGGCTGGAAATATTTCTTATAAATCCATTTAAATGGTTTATTATTATGTAGTCTTTTCAGAGCTCTTTTAGTAAGTTTCCAAACATAATGGTCAATTTTACTAAATGTTCGTTTAGAAACAGTTTGTCTCCAGTACATAGCTGTACCAAATAGCAATTTATTCCATTTGTCAATAAGTAACGGAATATTATTTCTGCATCTAACATAAATATCTCTTATTTTAGTACAAAGTTTCTTATATGAGTCTTTACTAGGTTGTGTGTATACTTTATCTCCTGATTTTGTGCTAAAACATCTTATGTTAAATCCAAGAAAATCAAATCCTTCACTAATATGAACGATTCTAGTTTTATCCTCAGCAAGTGTTAAACCACGTTCAACTAGATAAATCCTTAATTTATCATAAACAGCATATGCATCATCTTTTGTTTTACATAATACAACAAAATCATCAGCATAACGGACAACAACATACTTAGAATTATTATGATAAAATGTAGTACCATAAGTGTTCTTGAAACTGCGATATGTTACATCTAATGCTTCTTCCATACCATGTAATGCTAAATTAGCTAACAATGGTGAAATGATACCACCTTGAGGAGTACCACTTCTAGAAGGATGAAACATATTAAGATGTAAGTATCCTGCCTTTAACCAAGAAGCTATGATATGTTTTGCAGGAAAATTCCCCAACTGCTTCAGTATCCAGTCATGATTAAGTGTATCAAAACAGGATTTAAAATCTCCCTCAAATATCCATGGTCTAGTCATATGCCTAGTAGCAGAATATATACGAGCTAAAGCATGACCAGCACTACGAACAGGTCTAAAACCATAACTACAAGGTTCAAACACAGCTTCACATCGAGGCTCAAGAGCAATACGGACAACCATCTGCATAACCCTATCACGAACAGTAGGAATACCCAAAGGTCTCTTCTTACCATTCTTCTTAGGAATAAAAGTACGCCTAACTGGTGAAACTCTAAAATTATTTACATTTATACTACGAAGCTTATAGAACAATGCCATACGCATAGAATCAGACGTTACAACCATATTATCAATACCAGGTGTACGCTTACCTTTATTAATCTGAGTAACTCTCTTTATAGAATAAAGAAGAACAGAATCACTCTTCAATAAAAGCTTTTCTAACGTTCTAGCATACCTATAATCCTTCTTTTCTTTTACAACACGAAATATTCTTTCTTGCAAATCAAAGATGTGCCTCGTTATCTTCTCCCATGAAATATCATTCCACATAGAATCAAACTCAGACTCATATAATTCAGTGAAAGCTTGAATCGAAAGACCCTTGCCCTTTTCAACATAATTTATATTCTCATCTAAATACATAGAATTAAACACCTTAATATAATTTGTTTACTCGACTTATATTCGTCGGACATACCTGTTAAAGTCAGCATATACTCCCATAATTATACCCTCAAAATATTTGTTTCTTATGTGCCTTAACGACGATGGAGTCATTAGCTTTCTTAACATCCCTTACCCAACAAGGACTATTAGCACCCGCTCACGCAGTAGCCTACCGAACAATTACCATATCACATGACTAGTTGTAAATTCGGACCATGCCGGGCTTACCGAGTTCATCTTCCGTCAGACTGCAACCAACTATAGATTATTCCAATACACCGACAAACCATCAAAGAGGTTATGTACAAATTCACTTCTCAAAAGAGTAAATTACTCATGGGTTTGTAATACGATAGGTAATCAGAATCCATTTCCTATCGCTGCACATCACGATGCTTATAGAATTTCACTTATCGTTAATCATATTGGTTTTTTTTCTCTAGCCCTCAAGTTTCTTGGAAACTAGAAACTATGATTAGACACTTAACTCTCATGCAACCCACACCATCCGTTACCAGTTGATGCAGTTTCGAGCGAGAATAATCCACATAACTAGATTAACAACATTCGAATATTATAAAAGATGTTGTACTGACCTTTAAGGAGGGAAAGACGATTGCTCGTCGCACTAAGAGAGTGTGCAACAATTATTGTGTTTTAGGATAATTGTTTTGGGCACTTTGATTCAATTTTAGTTTTATATTCTATTTTTTAATTTAGATTTATTGTCTTTTTATTGTTTGTTAGTTCTTTTTGTTCTATGTTATGTATTTTTACTATGTTTTGTGCTGTGGCCATGAGTGTTTGTTGCATTTTTGCGTTGCTTAGTCCTAGTAGGTGGTATTGTCTGTATTTTAGTGTGTATTTGTTGTATGCGAATCGTGGTTCGACCATGGGCATTCTCTTCTTGTATTGAGCTTGTCCGTTTGGTGTTTCGAATTTATAAGCCAGTAGTTCTTTAGCATAACTTGTGTAATCTGTTATTACTTTACCAGTCATCTTGTTGGTTAAGCAGATCTTTTTGGATGGGCATTTGCTGCATTCACTAGTGTAAAAGATTATTCTGTCCGTGTATTTTCCAGGATAAACTTGTTTAACAGGTAGTATCTTGTTTTCTGGACAGATGTATGCGTAGTTTTCTTCGTCTTTTATCATGTTGTGTTTTCCGTAACCATCTTTTTTGTTAGTGTTGGTTTTTCTTTGGCTGTTTCGTCTTAGACAATCTTTTTGTTTGCCTGCTTGTTCTCTATTTGGCATTAATATGGAGTATTTTCCTTCTTCGTAGATATCATGTATTGTTTGGTTGGTGTAGTATCCGTTATCGGCTAGTATATCCATGTTTTGCATTATTTGTTATTGATTCTTCATTTGTTAGGTTTAGGGCGTTTTGTAGGTTTGTTTGTGTCTGGTTTATCATTGGTATTAGTTGTTTTTGGTCGTTTCCATCTGTGGTTACGTCTACTGCTATTATTAGTCCGTTTTTGTTGTCTACTAGTATTTGTTCGTTGTATCCGGTTTGTGTTATTCCTTCTTTGTTGGGACTTTTACATGCTTCTGGATCTGTATAATTAACGGTATTTTTACCACTCTTTTCTAGTTCTGTTTTGCATTTTTCTAGTTTTCTTATTTGTTTGTATGCTGTTTCTGGGTGTTCTATGGCTTGTTTTAGTATTTGTTTTCCACAGAAGTTTAAATCATTTTCATCGATTAGTTCATACATTTCTTCGTCAAATTTGCTCTCATCATGCTCCATACTGTTTTTCATCGGTTTATTACGGTAAGTATCTAGTTTGTTGTTCTTCATCCACTTCATCTTGTGATTCTTCGTGTTTTATTTTCTTTATTGTTTTTGGTTTTTCATCTGGTTTAACTTTGATATTACGTGCTTCTCGTAGTGCTTCTTTGATTTGTTCTTTGGTATCGTTTGTATTTTATACGGTTTTGTTTTCTCGGTTTTCTAAAGCTTTATTTTCTTCCATATCAGTAATAATGCCTTTACGAATGATATGTAAAAGTTTTAGTACATCTTCATTGGTTAAATTATTATATTTATTGGCATATGCTCTTGTTTTACTTCCATTGATACTAATGCTGTCTAAATCAATTAAATTCTTGTTATGTCCATAATTTATTGTTTCAAGAAAAATTTTTTCTATAATCTCCTTGTGTTCGCGTTTAAAAGCTGCGATAGTGCTGAAAACAGGGGTTTGAAATCCAGCCAAATACATAAACACGATATTCTCACGAACAATACGTTCCAACTTACGACTACTATGAATAGAATAAATAGTACCCAAGATAATGATACGAACCAACATGGCCGCAGAATAAGCCTTCTGACCAGGAGTATCAACATACTGAAAATCAATCTCACTAAAATCCACACAATTCACAAGTTTTTCAATAAAAAAACAAACATGATCCTCAGGAATCATAGTACGTATATCCTTAGGTAACAAAAAAGTCTGACCAACAGTATCTTCTTGTAAAACCATAAATAACAAAACCAATAAATTCAATTCTCTATATAATATATTTATACAACCTTATATATAAATATACCTAAAAAACACAATTAATAAGTAAAATAAAAATGAATACGAAAAATTTATAAAAAACTAAATAAAATCAATAAATTATAATAAAAATAGAAAGATTTAAACTATAAAAAAATTAGTTATGTCTGAGAGTTGTCGCACACCCTCCTTTAAACCAAAAAAAGAAAAAATCATTAACTAATTATCAACAGGATTCTGAACAATCAGTATTGAGATTAATAAAATGAGAAATAAGTTTTCATATAATCAAAACACAAAAACAACTCCAAAAATATATACAAAGACTATGAAAAAAATTATAAACAACAAATCTTACTTCATGAAATGGCTGAAAAATATACAAAATATACGTATTTAATGTCCAAAACTATAAAGTGTATAGTTTGATTACACATGGAATTAAATAATTGGTTGATGTATTCTTCTCCATTGTATGGAAGAATTATCGAAATAATTGGATTCATTTTCACACATAATTATTTTTTAGATTTAGTTAGTATTATTGTTGCATGATCCGTTTTATTTTCTTTATTTAAACTAAAAACTTTATTTCTTACTTGATACATTGATAATTTCTTTTCAGGAAATATTTTAGTCGAAAATTTTTTGATATATAAATTATAAATTTTTTTAAAAGGATTTAATGAATTAAAATGAGAACTGATAGAACCTTTTTCATATTGTCTTCTTGAATTTATTTTATCTTCACTCATCAAAACTAAAAATTCATTAGAATCACAAATTAACTCTTTAATCTCCAAATTACATAATTTAGATATTTCCATCATACCTTTTATTGAAGGTACTGAAATATGAGTAGGAGGACATAATACAAAGGAGTACTCTTTATAAACATCCCATATAACTCCATTTTTTAAAGGAATAGTTATCAAAATAATTCCTTCATCATTTAACCTCTTTGAAGCTTCCCGTAATGTTTCAATAGGGTTAAAAACATGTTCTAAACTGTCTTTAAAACAGATAAGATCAAATTTAGAATCATTATTTAATTCTTGTAATTCTTTTTTTAACACATTGTAGCTGTCTGTAATTATTTCTTCATCAATAAAAGGTTCAATACCTAATAAATTTTTAAAACCTAAGTCGGAGAGATGCCTTATAAAAATCCCATTTCCACAACCAACATCTAAAACTTTACTATTTAAATCAATTTGATTAGTTTTAAAAAGCTTTGCAACACAATTCCATGATTCATCATATTGTATGAATTTACTAGTTATCCAACCTACTAAATCAAAATCAAAATAATTCCTATGATAATGATATAATAAAAACTGGACTAACTTATTAAAATTAGAAAATGAATAATAACTTTCATTTTCATAATATTCGCTTAAATTATTAGGTATATCCCTAATTTGAATAGAATCACAATTTGAACAAACAACATACTTAAAAATACCTTCAGGAAAATTTTCTTCAAAAACAGGGACATCATACTCTTCATCAACAATAAACTGTTCCGAACAAACCCTACACATAGTTACATTATTACTTCCTTCCATATTCTAACCTACCTAATTATTAAACCTATATACAATTGATAATTATTTTTGTAACATCCTTTACTTTTTAAAATTCTTCAGTGCACATGCATTATCTTTTAAAAATTATATAAGAATTAATATAATTACATTCTAAAATTATTTCTTTTTTCTTTTATTCTGTATATTAACTCTTTAACATTCATAATTTTTATTTCTAAAGAATTTTTTAAATAAACTATTTTCAAATGACATTTGAATAATATACATAACACATTTAAATAAAAAAATATGATTAGTATATATTAAATTGTAACATATTTTCCAGTACCCACCAAG
Organism: Methanosphaera sp. ISO3-F5; assembly: GCF_034480035.2. Taxonomy (NCBI): domain Archaea; kingdom Methanobacteriati; phylum Methanobacteriota; class Methanobacteria; order Methanobacteriales; family Methanobacteriaceae; genus Methanosphaera; species Methanosphaera sp. ISO3-F5. The sequence goes on along the minus strand of NZ_CP118753.2, from coordinate 669,793 downwards.
TTGAAATTCTAAAAAATCATATTTTAAAAAGTAGTCCCTTGATTTTTTAAACATAACATTCATATTTTTAGTTTCTTTTGATAATAACAAAGTACTCATTATTGAAATCAAATTATTCTTATGAAAATCAACAATAAACTTTATATTCATTTTTTCATCCAATAATAAATCCATAGAATCTGTAAATCTATCCACATAATCAAATAAGATTCTTTTATTAAATCTACGAGAAATAGATGCTTGGTTATTAGAATTATATACAAAACTATAAAAATTATTTAAAATTATCACATCTTTTTTATTAAAACATAAATTTAATATATAAAAATAAACATCTTCATTATAAGAATTCGGAAAATGAATATTATTTTTTTTTAAAAAATCTACATCAAATATTTTTGTCTGCAAATAGGTCATAAAATCTATTAATTTTTCATCATTAAATGACACATATAAATTTTCATGATTAAATGATTTATGTTTAAGTTTTTTTATTCCATCATAAGAGTAATAATTTGAAGAAACCAAATTAACATTATTATTTTTAATTGTATTATATAATATTTCTACTGAATTTTCTTCTAAATAATCATCTTGATCTAAAAACATGACATATTTTGATGTAGCTTTTTTAATACCAATATTTCTTGGAATACTAGGACTACCCGTATTTTCATTGGTTCTGAAAAGTTTAATATTTGAATATTTTTTTGATAAATCTCTTAATAAATCAAAAGTATTATCTGTTGAACAATCATCAACAAATATATGTTCAATATTTTCATATTTTATAGTTTGATTTTTTACAGAGATAAAATTTTTAATAAAAAAATTATCAGAATAATCTTTTAACTTAGATATATTATAACAAGGTGTTATTATGGTAACTTTATATTCCATTTTACAAAACCACTTACAACAATTATTTAACTTGTTTATATACAACAAAATTTTTAAGCATAACTGCAATTTTTTTAGGAACTATTTTCATAAATAAATACCCATATTTATTATTTGAAACATAAAACTGTAATTTACCCATTAAAGAAATAGTTCCAGTATTTTTGAATATTTTGTTTTTATCATAATCTAAACTATTAACATAGTACTCATATAATTTTCGATAAAAATTTTCTTTACTAACCCAAGGTCTTTCTATTGATCTTCCAGAAAAATGAATAAAAACAGGATTATTTTGTGCTTCATTCATTACATTTTGATCATAAAATGAATAGGAAACACCATACCATTTAAGTGTTGTTTTATAATCTTTACCATGAAATGGACCTAAATAATTAAATTTAGGTGATATAACTAAAATTTCATCCTTTAAAACACCATTAATTACGCCTTGATCATGATGAATATTTAAATGTTTATGTTCTTCTAAAAATTTTAAAAACTTTTTACTTAAATTAAATTCACGCCATTTATCTAAATTAATTAATAACATACCTGCATTAATATAAATATCATTTTCATTTAATCCTATAATCTTTTTATAATACACAGGTGTTGGATCAAGTACTCCAGCACAAAAATATTTACTTATGTCTATATTCCAAAGTTCTTTCAAAGAACTTACAATTAAAGAATCACAATCAAAATATATTATCTTACTAATATTTTTAGGAAGTAACTCCTCCATGAACAAACGACAATAAGACGTCAAATTAATGTCTAATAATTCATTTGAGTTATCAAATTGTATTTTATTGATGATATTTTTAAGTTCTATAAAAAATACATGGACATTAGAATATTTTGAAGATAATTTCTTTATTTGATTTTGATTATTATCTGAAATTTCATTACTTAAAATAAAAATGTTTAATTTAATTTGGTTATTATTTTCAAATAATGAATTTAAAGATACAAGTAAATAAGGTACATAATTATCATCAGAAGCATAAACAATATTTATCATAATATCACATTACATAGTACATTTATATATTGATTAACAATTTTTTCCCAGTCAAAATCTTTTTCTACTTTTTTTCTTCCATTTTGTCCTAGTTTTTGATTTAGTTCTTTGTTTTCTAGTGTTTCTAGTATTTTTTGTGTTAGATCTTCTATATTTTCTGGTTCTATTAGAAATCCATTGTATCCATTTTCTACTACTTCTACTGTTCCTCCTGATGCATAGGTGATTACTGGTTTATAGCAGCAGTTTGCTTCTGCCAGTACCATTCCAAATCCTTCTCTTGTTGATGGTAGGACTAATAGTTCTGATTTTTTTATTTCAGTTATTAATTCTTCATCTGTGAGATCCTGTTTGAATTTGATGTTTTTTTCTAGTTCTAATTTGTTTACCATTTGGATTAGTTTGTCTTTTTCTTCTCCCTTACCGACTATAGTTAGTTTTATGTCAGGTATTTTTTCTTGAATTATGTTTACTGAGTTTATTAAATGGTCGACGTGTTTGTGTGGTGCTAGTCTTCCCACAAAAATTATGTTGTTTTTAAGTACGCCATCTATATGTACTGCATCATATTTTGCAATGTCAACACCGTTATATAACATTAAAATTTTATCACTGTTTACTGCAAAGTCATTTATTAATGAGTTCTTTGTAGCGTGACTCACAGTTAATATTTTATCAAAATTCAAGTTAACTAAGAATTTCTCCATAGTATTAGCAATTTTGGAGGATTGAATCCATTGATCATTACTATTTGAACTGGTGTCATGAATTGTTCCAATTAATGGAGTTTTTTTAATGCGTGCTGCTATTCTTGATGATAATAATGGAGAATATGCTTGTGCATCTATTACATCATAATCATGCTTGAGTAACCATCGAGTTACAGCAAAAAAATATTGAATAAAATCTGTTGCACTCCTGTATGGAGCTTTTTTTATGGTTGGACCAATATGGTGAACATTTATACCATCAACATCTTCGTATTCTGGAATGTTTAGGATTTTCATTGTCAGTAAATCAACTGTATGTCCCTGTTGTACTAATCGTTTAGCAATTTCATGATACCTATGTTCTCCCCCACCATTATAATGAGGAATAAAGAATTCTAATACCATACAAATTTTCATATTAATACAACCTTTATTGAACAAAATTTTATCATAATATATTATCATAAATACATATATCATAAAAAGACATATCAAAAAATGACACTTCTTTTTTTAAAAGTTACATAAAAATCTAATTTTACAGTTACTAATAATATTTAATATTTTCTTTATAATACATAAATCTTACTTTATAAAATATTTTTTCTTTTTTTATTTTGAAAAATTGTTAATTCATCTATTTTAACAGTATATCACCCTATTTTTCTATTTTATAAACAAAACTCTTTTAAATATATGATTAAAAATTTTTTTTTATCATTTTATCTTTTTTATTAAATTCTTAGATTTTCCTAATTTTAAATATAAGTTAACTAATTTAACCAACTCTTTTTATGAGACTTATATGGATATTTAAGACAAATTTAAATATTTATTTTCTTTTTTAAGAAAAAATATTGGATTAAATATAATATTTGTTTGAGCGTATATCATAAACTTAGTTACTATTTTTCAACTATATAATGGAGTTAAAATATTATGAAAGTAGTCATTCTTGCGGGTGGTTTTGGAACAAGAATTTCCGAAGAATCCCACCTTAAACCGAAGCCTATGATCGAAATTGGTGAAAAGCCTATTCTTTGGCATATTATGAAGATTTATTCATATTATGGTTTTAATGAGTTTATAATATGTCTTGGTTATAAATCCCATATGATTAAGGAGTTTTTTGCTGATTATTATTTACATACTAGTGATGTTACAATTGATTTATCAGAGAATAAAATGCATATTCATAATAATTATTCAGAACCTTGGAAGGTAACTTTAGTAGATACTGGCCTTAATACTATGACTGGTGGTCGTATTAAGAGGGTTAAAGAGTATTTACCAGATGATGAGCCTTTTATGCTTACTTATGGTGATGGTGTCTGTGATGTAAATCTCAGAGAGTTACTTGAGTATCATAAGAATCATGGAAAGTTAGCTACTATCACTGCTATTAACTTGGATGGTCGTTTTGGTGTCTTGAAGATTGATGATGAAAATACTATTACTCAGTTTTCTGAGAAGACTAAAGAGGATGGTGGTTGGATAAATGGTGGTTTCATGGTTTTGGAGCCAGAAGTGTTAGATTATATATCTGATGATTCTACCATTTTTGAGAAGGATCCCTTGGAGAACTTAGCCTTAGATGGTGAACTTAAGTCTTATAAACATAAGGGTTTTTGGAAGTGTATGGATACTAAACGTGACCATGATGCACTTGAGAAGTTATGGGATGAAGATAATGCTCCTTGGTATATTTGGAAGTAGTTGGTGAAAGGGTTGAATAAATTTTTTAAAAATAAACGTGTTCTCATTACTGGACACACTGGTTTTAAGGGTTCTTGGTTATCTGAGATTTTATGTAATATGGGTAGTGATGTGGTAGGTTATTCTCTTAATCCTCCAACTACTCCTAATATCTATGAATTAGTAGGTCTAGATTCACGACTTACATCAATTATTGGAGATATTCGTAATTATGATATGCTAAGTAATATTTTTGATGAATATGCTCCAGATATTGTTATTCATATGGCTGCTCAGCCTATTGTCCGCACTAGTTATGAAAAGCCTGTTTATACTTATGAAACTAATGTTATGGGTACAGTTAATGTTTGTGAATGTATTCGAAACAATGATTGTGTAAGGTCCTTTCTTAATGTGACTACTGATAAAGTGTATGAAAATAAGGATGATAATCATTCTTTTAAAGAATTTGATAAATTAGATGGTTTTGATCCTTATTCTAATAGTAAGTCTTGTTCTGAGTTAGTAACTCATTCTTATAATAATTCGTTCTTCAAAGAGTTAGGTATTAGCTGTTCTACTGCTCGTGCAGGTAATGTTATTGGTGGTGGCGATTTTGCTAAGGATCGTATAATACCTGATTGTGTTCGTGCTTCCATTAATAAAGAGGATATTATTATAAGAAATCCTTATTCTATTAGGCCATATCAGCATGTTTTGGAACCGTTATTTGTGTATTTGACTATTGTAATGAAACAGTACAAAGATGATGCTTTTGCTGGTTATTATAATGTGGGTCCGGATGAAAGGGATTGTTTAACAACAGGTGAAATTGCGGGATTATATTGTGATTTTTTTAATAAAAATTCTGAAGATAAAATTTGTTGGGTTGATAATTCAGATAATGGTCCTCATGAATCAGCATTCTTAAAACTAGATAATACTAAGATTAAAAAGGTTTTTAACTGGAAAAATGTTTGGGATATACATAAAGCTGTTGAAAAGACTGTTGAATGGACTAAATGTTATATATCTAATAAAGATATGCGTGAATGCACTGATTGTCAAATTAATGAATATTTGAAAGATATGGGGTGATTAATATTTTTGATAATAAGAATGAAGATGAAGCAAGAAGCCTGATTTTAGAAATGGTTAGAGAATATGCGGATAAATATCATAATCTTCCTTCCAGTTTTAAAGAGGGAGATAAGATTAATTATGCTTCCAGAGTATATGATGAAGAGGAATTAGTGAATCTTGTAGATAGTTCTCTTGAGTTTTGGTTAACAACTGGTAGATATACCATAGAATTTGAGGAGAAACTCTGTGAATATCTGGGTGTTAAATATTGTTCTTTTGTTAATTCTGGTAGTTCTGCTAATCTTTTGGCTTTCATGGCTTTAACTTCCCCATTACTTGAGGATAGACAAGTTAAACGGGGCGATGAAATTATTACTGTTGCAGCTGGTTTTCCCACAACTGTAGCTCCTATGATACAGTATGGTGCAGTACCAGTATTTTTGGATGTGACTATACCGGAGTATAACATTGATGTTTCACATCTTGAAGAAGCATTATCTGACAAAACGCGTGCTGTTATGATTGCTCATACTCTGGGAAATCCATTTGATTTAAATACTGTTAAAGAGTTCTGTGATAAACATGATTTATGGCTTATCGAAGATAATTGTGATGCTCTTGGAAGTACTTATACTATTAATGGTGAAACTCTGAAAACAGGTACTGTTGGAGATATTGGAACCAGTAGCTTTTATCCACCACATCATATGACAACTGGTGAAGGAGGAGCAGTATATACGAATAATGCATTACTTCATAAAATAATCAGATCTTTTAGGGATTGGGGACGGGACTGCCAATGTCAATCTGGCCAGGACAATCTTTGTGGAAACAGATTCACTGGCAAATATGGTGAATTGCCTGTTGGTTATGACCACAAATATGTGTATTCACATTTTGGATATAATTTAAAAGCGACTGATATGCAAGCCGCTATTGGTTGTGCCCAATTAGAAAAGTTTCCAACATTTGTTGAGAAACGAAAAAATAACTTTAAAAGGTTATATGATGGTTTAAAAGAGTTATCAGATAAAATTTTGCTACCTGAAAGATGTGAGAATTCAGATCCTAGTTGGTTTGGATTTATGATTACTGTACGTGAAGGGGTAAGTAGGAATAATATGGTACAGTATCTTGAAGATCATGGTGTTCAAACTAGGATGTTATTTGCAGGGAATATTATTAAACATCCTTGTTTTGATGAAATTCGTGACGATAATACGAAGTATAAGATTGTTGGAGATTTGAAGAATACTGAACGTATCATGAATGATACATTCTGGATAGGTGTTTATCCGGGAATGACGGATGAAAAGATTGATTATATGATAAAATGCATTGAAGATTCATTAAATTAGATTTACGGACAAAATTTGTGGTTATACATTATTTAACGTGATTTTTATGAATACTACTGAAGAAAAAATGATTAATTTACTTAAAACATTGAAAAAAGATTTTGGAGTAATTGCAGTAAAATCCGAGTTTGAAACAGAAGGATCCCGAAAAGATGAATTAACCAAATTAAGAGATATAATATCAAAATCAGGACTTAAAATGTACATTAAAATTGGTGGATGTGAAGCTGTCAGAGACCTTGATGACTGCAAAATATTAGGTGCCGATGGAATAATGGCTCCAATGATAGAAACACCATTTGCAGCATCAAAATTTAGGAATGCATACCATAAAGTATTTCCATCAAAAGAAGAAGGAGATATTGATAAAATCATTAATTTAGAGACAATTACTGCCTACAAGAATATGGAAGACATATATAAAGAAAATCAAGACTTTTTAGACACTGTTGTGATTGGTAGAAGTGATTTCTCCAGTTCATGCGGAATCCCAAAATCTGAAATTAATGGACCAAAAATGATGGAATACTGTAAAAATATCATAAAATTATCTAACGATACGGTTTTAACAGTGCATTCGGGGGAACCATCTCTGTTAACAGCATAGATTTTATTAAAGCACTTCAGGACTCTATAGATCGTATTGAAACTAGAAAAATTGTATTTGATATTAAAAAGTTAGATGATAATTTTAAAGAAGCTATTGATATGGCTATTGAATTCGAATACCTATATTTAAAAAATAAATTAAACTATTATCAGTCAATTGTCGATGAAGATCAAAGCAGATTCAATGATTTGAAACAAAGAGTTGATGTGGAACTATAGTGGTTAATATGAAAAAAGTAGTGACTTTTGGAGAGATAATGTTAAGATTATCTGCAAATGGTTTTAAAAGGTTTGTACAATCTGATTCGTTTGATGTGGTTTATGGTGGTAGTGAGGCAAATGTTGCTATTTCGTTAGCAAATTTTAATATTCCTGTTGAGTTTGTAACAAAAATACCACCTAATGAAATTGGCCAATCTGCATTGAATACTTTAAGAAAATATGGTGTGAAAACAAACTTTATTAAAAGAGGAGGTGAACGTTTAGGTATTATTTTTTAGAAAAAGGTGCTAGTCAACGACCATCTAAAGTTGTTTATGATAGAAAATATTCTTCAATATCCATGGCAGAACCAGAAGATTTTAATTGGAAAGAAATTTTTGAAGATGCATCATGGTTTCATTTATCAGGAATAACCCCTGCACTGAGTAAAACAATGTCAAATATTTCTCTTGAAGCCTGTAAACAAGCCAAGAAAAGGGGATTAACTGTTAGTTGTGATTTAAATTATCGTTCAAAACTATGGAGTACCCGCGAAGCATGTGAAGTCATGTCACAAATAATAGAGTACATTGATGTTTGTATTGCTAATGAAGAGGATATTGAGAAAGTCTTTGGAATAGTTGCAGATGATACTGATGTAACAATGGGAAAACTTAATTATTCATCATATGAAAATGTTGCAAGACAATTTCTTGAGAAATATCCTTGCAAATATGTAGCATGTACTTTAAGAACTTCACTTTCTGCAAGCGACAATAAATGGACTTCAGTAATATATGATGGAAAAGAAATTTATCAAGCCAAAGAGTATTCTATTCATATTGTTGATCGTGTTGGTGGAGGAGACAGTTTTTCTGCAGGATTAATCTATGGATTTATGAATAATTTATCTATTCAAGAATCTCTTGAATTTGCTACGGCGGCTAGTTGTCTGAAACATACAATTGAAGGAGATTATAATCTTTGTAGTGTTGAAGAAGTAGAAAATTTAGTAGATGGAAACGAATCTGGAAGAGTACAAAGATGAGAAAAAAAATAGTAGAGGGAAGTATTTTTTATGAAGATAAGAGTAGCTGATTATATTGCACAATTTTTATTCGAAAAAGGTATTGACACTGTATTTACCGTTGTTGGTGGAGGTGCTATGCACCTTAATGATGGTTTTGGACATAACCAGAACATTAAATGTATCCATAATCATCATGAACAAGCTTGTTCCATAGCAGCAGAGGGATATTATCGTATGTCAAATAAACTTCCATGTGTATGTGTAACTACTGGACCTGGAGGTACAAATGCAATAACTGGTGTTCTAGGAGCATATCTTGACTCAATACCTATGCTTGTTATTTCAGGACAAGTGAAATATGAAATGACTGTTGATAGCACAGGACTTGATTTAAGACAATTAGGTGATCAGGAATGGAATATTGTATCCACAATTGATTCTATGACAAAATATGCTGAAATGATAACTGACCCCAAATATATAAAATATTGTCTGGAAAAAGCTATTTACTTAGCATTACATGGTAGGCCAGGACCATGCTGGATTGATGTGCCCCTAGATATTCAGGGAGCAATAATAGATACTGATGATTTGATTGAATTTGAACCAAAAGAATTAAATACTGACCTTGGAAAACCAGTTACAGAACATGTATTAAAAGAGGTAGTGAATAAAATTAAAGAGGCCGAAAGACCTGTTATTTATGCTGGAAGTGCTATTAGAACAAATAATGCTTACGAATCATTTTTGAATGTTGTGAATAAATTACAAATTCCAGTAGTTAATGCATGGAATGCTACTGATTCCTTAGAATATGATAATCCATTAACTGTAGGATGTGGAGGTTCATTTGGTGACCGACCAGCAAATTTTGCAGTCCAAAACAGTGATCTGATATTATCCCTGGGTTGTAGATTAAGTACAAGACAAGTATCATTTGCATATGACTCATGGGCAAGAGAAGCATATAAAATAATGGTTGAAATAGACCCTGCAGAAATAGAAAAACCAACATTAAAAATTGATATGCCAATTCAATCAGATATTAAAGAATTTCTGGAAAAACTGGATGAATACCTTGAAAACAAATGTCCAGACACTGTTTTTAATTATTCATCTTGGGTAAAACAATGTAATGAATGGAAAGAAAAATATCCTGTATGTGATTCCAGCAAATATGAACAAAAAGAACCTATAAATGTCTACGCATTTCTTGACACATTATCTGAATGTATGAAAGAAGATGATAAAATTGTTGTGGCCAATGGTGCAGCATGTGCATGTATCCATGGATATAAGCTTAAAAAAGGACAGCGATTAGTGGTTAATTCAGGTGTTGCATCAATGGGTTATGATTTACCTGCAGCAATAGGTGCATGTTTAGGCATTGAAGATAGTATAATATGTGTTTGTGGTGATGGAAGTATACAGATGAACCTTCAAGAGTTACAAACAATTATTCATCACAACTTACCTATAAAATTATTTTTAATAAATAATGATGGATACCAGTCAATAAGGATTACTCAACGTTCATTCTTTGAAAAACCATTTATTGGTATAGGATCAGATAGTGGAGATGTTAGTTTCCCCGATATGAGTAAAATAGCAGAAGCATACGGATACAAATACATGAGCTGCCATAATATCAATCATTTAAAAGAGACAATTGAACAAACATTAAAAATCGATACACCAATAATATGTGAAGTATTTGTAGACACCACACAGGCATTTGAACCAAAAAGTGCTTCCAAAAAATTACCAAATGGAAAAATGATATCCGCACCACTAGAAGACATGAAACCATTCCTCGACAGGAAAGAATTAGAAGAAAACATGTACATTAACTTAATTGAAAACAAGGAATAAAATCTATGAAAATAATAATAACAGGCCCCACAGGAATGATTGGATTAGCTTTAATCAAATTATTAAAAGACGAACATGAATTAACCTTAATTACCCGCCCAAATTCTAGAAATAATAAAAAAATTCCAAAACATCACAATATTCAAATTATTGAATGTGATAATAGCCAATTATTATCCTTAAAAGATAAAATTAAAGGAGATATTTTCTTTCATCTTGCCTGGTCTAATACTTATGGTTTTAAAAACAGGAATAATGTGTACTCCCAGGAGAAGAACATACAGTATACATTAGATGCTACAAAGTTAGCATATTACAGTGGTTGTAACGTATTTGTAGGTGCAGGTTCACAAGCAGAACTAGGTGTTCATAACACCAAACTAACTGATAAAACCCCCGTAAATCCAACAACAGGATATGGCATAGCAAAATATACGGCGGGAAAACTAAGCAAACTATTATCTGATGAATTAGGAATTAAACATTGCTGGACAAGAATCTTAAGCGTTTATGGACCCGGAGATACGCATAGCATGATATGTTCATTAATAACTTCCGCATTAAATAATGAAGAATTTGATACTACTGATGCAAAACAGGTATGGAATTATATCTATTCAGAAGATTGTGCAAATGCATTATATGAAATTGCCATAAATGGAAAACACGGCGAATGTTACCTAATTGCAGGTGAAGAAGAAAAAACATTAAAAGAGTACATACTATCAGTATGTGAACAAATTAATCCAGAATACCAAGTAAACTTTGGAAAACGAGAATATAATCCCGACCAAGTAATGTACATGTCAGCAGATATATCAAAACTAAAAAAAGACACTCCTTTCAAAATCAAATACACCTTTAATAAAGGAATTGGTAAAACTATTGAATGGATAAAAAAAATTAATAATTTAAATTAAATGAAAAAAGAACAAAAATTATTCAAGTCATCATATAATGTAGAAAAAAATGAAAATAAGTATTAAATAATAACTAACAAGCAAAATATTAAACAATAATCCAATATTCCTGTAAATTATAAACTAAATGGTGAAACTATGTTCAGTATTATCTGTGTATATAATAACAAAGAAATTTTAAACGAATACTTGTTAAATAGTTTATCACAACAAGATTCAAATTATGATTTAATATTAATTAACAATGAAAAAAATAGATTTTATAGTGCTACATCTGCTTTAAATTATGGGGCTAAAAAAGCAAAAGGAGATTATTTACTATTTGTTCATCAAGATGTTAAATTTATTGGAACAAACTGGTTAAGTAAAACAGAACTTGAAATTAAAAAATTAGATAAAATCGGTGCTGTAGGAGTTTTAGGTAAAAAAGATATCCATTTATATACCAATATTTTAATGGGTGAACCTCCAAGAAGAGTATCAGATTACACACTTAAAACTCCTTTAGAAATAAAAACATTAGATGAATGTCTAATAATCATTCCTAAAAAAGTTTTTAATAAACATAAATTCGATGAAAAAACATGTGATGATTGGCATTTATACGGCACTGATTATGTACTATCTATAAAAAAAGAAGGTTATAAATCATATGTAATTCCAACAAATTTAATCCATAGATCTATAGGTGATTCATTATCTGAAACATATTATCAGTTACTTCCAAAATTACAAAAAAAACATTTCCCTGAAAAAATTATTTATACCTCCTGTGGGGACTGGTATACGTTTATTCCTATATTTTTACAACGAATATTAAAAATTATTATATATTTAATATTAATGTATGTACTACAAAATTTCAACAAAGAAAATGGATGGAATTATATAAAAAGTTTAAATCCTTTTTAAAAATGGAGAATAAATATGATTGAAGATAAATTGGAATTAGTTTTGGTTACTTATAATAGGGCACTTTATTTAGAAAATACTCTTAAACAGTTCTTGGATAGTCCTTTTAGAGATTGTAAGTTTACTGTTATAGATAATTGTTCCCCTGATAATACGAGAGATGTTTGTGCTAAGTATTCGAAGTTGTTTCCTAATATGTCGATTATTAGGAATAATTTGAATATTGGTGGTAATGCTAATATTACTCAGGGTCTTAGAACTAGTAGTTTAGAGTATACTTGGTTGTTGGCTGATGATGATAGTTATGATTTTAGTGATTGTAATGATGTCATTGAAGCCGTTGATAGTAGTACTTACGATTTTGTTCACGTTTCTTCACCATTACTCCCCAGTAATAAGAAAGAAGGTCAAAACAAAGATTTGACAGAGATCATTGAAGAATTTAATCCAAAAAGAGAGATACATGCTGTTGATTTAGTGAATATTATAGAAGGTAAATATTTTATGGATCTTGCTTTTATATCATCTTATATTTTTCGTACAGAACTTCTTGAATCTGATGATATTATTCGTGCATATGATAATATTCCTAATTTTTTTCCTCAAATGTCTTTGATTAGTAAGAGTGTTAATAAAAATTTTTTTATCTATCGAGCAAAACATGATTTAATTATTCAAGGTGATAATCCTGAGAATGATGCAGAGCATACATATACATTTACTAAATTTTATGAAGGTTGGCTTCATTCTGGGTTGATGATTAATGATAAAAATATCCGTAAGATTTTTTATACACATTTAGATAATCATTCTCTTCCCACCAATAATTATTTGGTTGTTCTTCCTGTCGCTATTATGACTGATAAAGCCTTGGATAAGAAAGATGTTAAAATTAATGTTATTTCATTGCTAGCAGCATTATATAAGCATACTGGATGGATTAAAGGATTTTTATTATCAATATATTTATTGTTGATTTATATTGTTCCAAGTTCTGTTTATAAACTATTGTATAAAAAGTTTTATTAATTATTACTTTTGATTTAATTATTTTTTGAAGTTTAAATAATTTTATTTTATGAAAATTTTTTAATATTGTTTTTAATATATTATTTATTATAAATATTTTAATAGAGGTTTATTTTGATGTTGAAAGTTGTTGGTATTGTTGGTAGTCCACGTGCTGAGGGTAATACTGAGTTTATGGTTAAGCGTACTTTAGATAAGATTAGTGAAGCTGGTGTTGATACTGAGCTTATTTGTTTACATGATAAGAGGATTGAGTATTGTACTGGTTGTGATTGTTGTAAGAAGACTGATGAGTGTGTTATTGATGATGATATGAGGGAGTTAACTGAGAAGGTGAGAGATGCTGATGGTGTGGTTATGGGTAGTCCTGTTTATTTTGGTGATATGACGGGTCTTGCTAAGTCTTTTATTGATCGTCTTAGGCCTTTGCGTAATGTTCATGCTTTTAAGTTTAAGGTTTGTGGTGCTTTGTCTTGTGGTGGTTTTCGTAATGGTGGTCAGGAGACTACTATTCATTCGTTGTATGATTTTTTCTTGATTCAGGGTGGTATTGTGGTTGGTGATGATAGGCCTACTGCTCATTTTGGTGCTACGGGTGTTGGTGATACTTCTGAGGATGATGTTGCTTTGGAGACTTGTGATTATCTTGCTCGGCGTATGGTGGATGTGTTGAAAAAAATTAATTGTGAGGATTGAATGTTTATGTCTAGTAAGCCTTTTTTGTCTAGGAAGTCTACCCGGGTTTATCTTGAATCTTATTTGTTGGTTTTAGGTATTATTTTTGTGACTCCCTTGATTCTTGAGTTGTTTCTTGGTAGAAATCCTGTTATTATAGGTGCTAATATTCTCTTTTTTGAGTTTAATTTGTTTTTGTCTTTGGTGTTGCTAGTTTACACTTATTTTACTCGTGATGAGAATAGGAATTGGAAGTTGTTTGTTGTGTATTTTGTTTTGTGTTTGTTGTTTCTTGTGTTGAGCATGTTTGTGTTGGGTGGTAGTTTGTATTTTGGATTTTTATAAAGTATATCAAGTATTTTTTACATAAATATATATTAACTTTAATATAATTGAATACATTGACTTTGAGGGATTTACTATTATGATTACTAAAGATGTGCCAAAGATTACTAAGGATATTTACATTATTTTATCTTGTTATAACGAGGAAAATACTTTGGAGGAAGTTGTTACAGGTCTTGTTGAACGTGGATTTAAGGTTTTAATTATTGATGACGGTTCCAAGGATAAGAGTCCTGTTATTGCCAGGGAGTTAGTTAAGCGTTATGCTCCTAATGTTTATCATTACCGACATATTATTAATGTTGGCTTGGGTGGTGCAATTAAGACTGGTATCAGGGCTGCTCTTAGTAGGGGTGCTGATATTATGATTACTTTTGATGCTGATGGTCAGCATAACCCTGATGATTTGTATAGGATGTATCCTCCGTTACAGGATGGTATTGCTGATGTTGTGATTGCTTCTCGTGATTTCTCAGATATGCCTGCGGGTCGTCGTTTTGGTAATACTGTGATGAATTATATTACTTATATTTTCCAGGGAAAGATGGTTACTGATTCTCAGTCTGGTCTTAGAGCTTTTACTGCTAGTGCTGCTCGTAAGTTGCAGTTAAAGAGTCCTCAGTATGGTGTGTCTAGTGAAATTATTGGTGAGATTAATAGGCGTAATTTAGAGATGCTTGAGGTTCCTATGACTACCATTTATGATGATCGTACTATTCAGAAGGGTACTAATACTTTGGTTGGTTTGAAGATTATTTTAGAGTTTTTAAATGAAACTCTTAAGAAGTAGGTGAGGTTTGGTTTAGAATGTTAACTTATCAGATTATTCTCCTTGTACTTAGTATTATAGGTATACTTTTTGGTATTTATCAGTTCCGGCGTGATTCTTTCAGCAACTTTGTTTTGTCTTTATGGATTTGTGCTTGGATTGTTGTTATGATAGTTACTGTATTCCCTGATATTACTACCAGTTTTGCAAGGTTTTTTGGCTTTGGTCGTGGCTTGGATATTGTTTATATTATATCGATTCTTTTCCTTTTTTATATAGTTTTTAAATTGTATAATAAGATGGAAAAACAGAAGAAACGTATTAATGAGCTTGTCAGTGAGTTAGCTCTCAAGGAGTATGATGAATAATTATTTTCATCCAACAAGTTTTCACTTTTTTTATCAAAAAATTTTTAATAATATACTAGTTAATTGTTGAAAATATATTATTTTAACAATAAAATTAATAGTATACTAATTACATAATATATATAGCATTAATTAATATTTTATTTAATAAATTATAATTATAGAGGAGATATGAGTATTATGTTCCCAGGCGGTAAAATAAACCCTAAACAGTTAAGACAGATGGAAAAACAGATGAAAAAAATGGGTATGAATATGAAAGAACTTGAAGGTGTTGAACAAGTTGTCATAACCCTAAAAGATAAGGAAATAGTAATTAAGAATGCAGAAGTTAGCATTATGAAGGCTATGGGCAGTGAAACTTACCAGATTTCTGGTGATGCAGAAGAAAGGATTAAAAGCTCAGAAAGTACTGAAGACATTGAAATATCACAGGACGATGTTGACCTAGTTTCATCCCAAACCGGAAAAAGCAAAGAAGAAGCTG
Source organism: Methanosphaera sp. ISO3-F5 (assembly GCF_034480035.2). NCBI lineage: Archaea > Methanobacteriati > Methanobacteriota > Methanobacteria > Methanobacteriales > Methanobacteriaceae > Methanosphaera > Methanosphaera sp. ISO3-F5. The sequence continues at coordinate 653,803 of NZ_CP118753.2, read as the reverse complement.
AAGCAGCACTAAAAGAAGTTAATGGTGACTTAGCTGAAGCAATTATGAGATTATCCTAAAAGGTAATCAGGTAATCTAATTATTTATTAGCAAACAGTAAAATAAGAATAAAACTAGTAAAAATAATATATAATCTTTAACAATACTTTAAAAAGATTATATCATCATTTAAAATCTAGAATTATAAAGATAAATACTAAGAAAACTAAATAAATAATTAGATATAATAAAGGAACAGAGAAATTTTAAAATATAAATATTATACAGGTGATCTTTTGAAAATAATTGTTGATGGGTCAAATGTAGCATACTACGGACAACAACCCGATGAAGAAACAGGAAAAGTAACACCAAGTCTTAAAACACTAAAAGTAGCAATAAGCACACTTCAAAAGTTAGGACATGAACCAATAGTACTAGCTGATGCACCATTAAGACATGAAATTGATGATAAAGATGGCTTTAATGAAATGATACAAAACGATGAAGTATTCCCAGTACCAGCAGGAACCATCGCAGACCATTACATACTAAACCTAGCATACGAAGAAGATGCAAAAATATTATCCAACGACTTCTTCAGAGACTACCAGGACGAATTCCAGGACATAGACAGTAGAAGATTACCATACCGAGTAAAAAATGGACGATTCCAAATAGGAAAACCGGCACCACCAAAAAAAGTTAAAAACCTACTACAAAAAATCTGTTCAAAATCATTAAACGAATTCGAAACAAGAGGATTTGATGTTTACAAGGCAAAGAAAAACCGTAAATTCAGTGGATTAGCCGTAGCACAAGAAGCAATAAACAGAGTAAACAAGGAAGAAGACAACGAGATTGACTCAAAACTAGAAAACATCTTCATGAAACTACCACTACTAAACAAGATGGTAAGCTTCGTAGATGATGACATAGAAGACTCAGACTTCCTAATATTCGTACTAGTAAACCCAAAAGACTACAAGGAAGCAGTAAAAAATGCAGGAACAATTGCTGTAACAGTACGTAACAAGTTAAACCTTGACCACTCACCACTTGTAGCAGTACGTAACGACCTTTTCACAAGACCTGGAACATTCGAATTAAACATAATATACTCTGATGAAGTACTTGAAGAATCACCATACAACCTTAACATCATAATAAATGACACAGATTACTCATTCATCAAACACAACTCCAGGAACATTGCAAGTACAATGGCAGCAAGACTGGGAACATGGAAGTTTCCAATAGTAAGCGTGAAACCAAGTATGCTCATGGAAAAACCGGGACAATTTGAAATCTCTATAGAACGTGGAGGACGACGATAAAATGGCATTAGATAATCTCATCAAAGGATTATTCAGCCGTCTTCTAAATAAAAGAGTATTAAGTATTGGAACAAACTATTTTGCAACAAACGAGCTTGAAACAGATTACGTTTCACTCATAAACCTTACCAAGACAATGCTAGTTGAGGTAAGACCCGCCGAAATAAATAGTAAAACAATATTTGCAAACCTCGAACAAGAAATTGACCAGAGAGACCTGCCACAAAACCGTAAATTCATAGAAATACGGGCAGCAGATAATGAAGTAAACGAGTTTGCACTATTAAGTAACATAATCATGGGAAACGACCGTTACTTATACGTTGAACTATTTAAGAAATCACCATTAATGGACACATTTGTTCAGATGATAGAAAAAGCAAACGGAGAAATTATAGAAAGAAGCAAAACAGAACTTGTATCCAAAATGCCCTCCAAGAAAGATGGAATAAGAATAGCAATCCGACTCATCACACTAGGTATGCAAAACGATTGTAACATAAGAGCCGCAGTAGGAATGACCGGAGCAGCATCCATTGAACGTGCAATAGACATGAACAATGAAATAGGACCAACAAGCGGAGTAGGATTCACCAAGCTAGGCGGAGAATACGGAATAATCTTTGAAACAACACCAACAATGGAAAAAGTAGACATTACCCCAGTACAAATAGATAACTTCATGTACATTGATGCAAAGGATTCAACAGGATTTATCTCAAAATATGGTAAAGACAAGCTAATCGAGATAATGAATGACATTAACTCATACATCACCAATGAAAGTGAAGGAAAAATCGAAGGATACCGTGTAGGAGGAGACGACCTAATAATAAACTTCCCAAACAAGGAAATAGCACTGAAAACAGGACTTGACTGTGCATGGTATGCAATGAACAACGGACTGAACCTAAGAGTTGGAATCGGTAAAAGTCGTCGTGAAGCCGGAGAAAATGCTCATATAACAGATGAACTAAAAATATATGAAGACACTCCAGTAATAGTATTTGACCTAGCAAATGGTAAATACGCTTATTATATACCATCAGAGTTTACCCGTTCAGCACTAGAATACATAAAAAACAGGAACGGATTACTTGCAGGAGTATTCATATTTGTATTCCTTGTCACACTCATCGGATGGAATACAGGTAATGCATGGCTTGGCCTAGTTGCAATGTTGTTCGCATTACTAATAGTTACAGTAGCTACATGAAGGTGAAAAAGGTATGAATGGTGAAACAAAATCAAAGATACTGTTAATATTAATAGTAGGACTCTTAGCACTCATATGTGGAACAATAGCAGCAGCATTTGTACACTTGGATCTTCCACAGGCAAGCATACTAGAAGATATTGAGAACAATACTAACCTATCAATAAACGATTCAACCAATGCCTCCAATAGTACACCTAGCACATCATATAGTAAAAAATCTTACTCATCCTCATCTAACAATTACAATTACAGGTCAAGTTCATCACGTAGTAGCAGTGACAGCAGTAGTTCACAGAGATCATCAAGTTCGGATAGTGGTTCCTCAAGTGGAAGTGGATCAGCCCAACATAGCAGTTCCTCAAGTGGAAGTGGAAGTAGTGGAAGTGGATCATATGGTAGTAGTGGAAGTAGTGGAAGCAGTTCCTCAAGCTCTTCAAACTGATATAATTAATTAATCGCCCTTATTTTTAATTATTTTTTTATATTTTTTTACAGAAAATTTTATATTGGAATATGATGATTATGAAAAATTTAGACAATGGAATATGTTCAATAGGCTCTGTACAGGTAAGCGGGTACAGAGAAGGAAAATATGGTGTGACAATAATATACCATGAAAACAGTACATGCGTAGGCGTATACACAACAAACAAAGTATACGCAGCACCAATAACAATTACAAGGAAACACTTGGAAAATGGAAAAATATCTGCAATAATAGTAAACAGTGGAAACGCCAACTGCTACACCAAGGAAGAAGGAATAAAAAATGGTTTGGAACTTGCACAGCTAACCGCCGATACACTAGGCATTCCATTAGAGGATGTGGCTGTTGCAAGTACTGGTGTTATTGGAAGACAAATGCCTATGGATATACTTAAACCAGTAGCAGAAAAATCATTATCTCAACTTGGAAACTCCAAGAGTCATGCAAGTGATGCTGCTAATGCAATACTCACAACAGATACTGTTAAGAAGGAATGTGCAGTAGAACACACATTAAAGGATGGAACCACATTCAGAGTAGCTGGTATGTGTAAAGGTTCAGGTATGATAGCACCTAATATGGGGACAATGCTCGGATTTATTACAACCGACCTGAAATTGTCACAGGAAAAGTTACAGGAAGCATTGAATGAAAGTATAAGAAAATCATTTAACATGGTTGTGGTTGATGGTGATGAAAGTACAAATGACACTGTACTGTTATTAAGTACTGATGAAGTGTGTGGAGAATATGATGAAAACTTCCAGGAAGCACTTGATTATGTGTGCATTTCTCTTGCTAAGCAGATAGCCCGTGATGGTGAAGGTGCAGATAAGTTCATGCAGGTAGAAGCTGGAGGATGCAGAACATTAGATGATGCTATACTAATTTCCAAGTCTATTGTTTCAAGTAGTCTTGTTAAAACTGCGCTTGCGGGGGCTGATCCTAACTGGGGAAGAATAATTAGTGCTATGGGATACTCCGGTGTAGACTTTGATCCGGATAATGTGTCTATAAGTATTGGTAACCAGGACAAGGACGTGCCTATTGTAGAGGATGGAGTAGTTACTACTTATGATAAGCCGGAACTGCTTGAAGAGGCAGAAGCGATAATGAAGGAAAAGACTGTTATTATAAAAGTAGATATTCATGAAGGAGATTACAGTACCACAGCTTATGGTTGTGATCTTACCTGTGAATATGTTCATATAAATGCTGATTACACAACATAAAAATGGGGAGGAATGATGATATGGTAGAATATGAACCAACAGATATAAGTAATGTTTTAATAGAGGCGTTACCATACATTAAGAAATTTCATAAACAAAAGATAATGATTAAGTATGGTGGACATGCTATGATTGATGAAAATGCTATGAGCAACACTGCATTGGACACTGTACTGTTAAAGTATGTGGGTATGCAGCCAGTAGTTGTTCATGGTGGAGGACCTGAAATATCCCGTTCTATGGAGAAAATGGGAAAAGATTCCAAGTTTGTGGGTGGATTAAGAGTAACTGACTCTGAGACTATGGATATTGTGAAAATGGTTCTTGTAGGTAAAATTAATACTGAGATAGTGTCTAATATTGGGTTACATGGTGGAAAGAGTATTGGTATTAATGGTACTGCTGATTTTCTTATAGAGGCAAGTAAGAGAGATCCTACAAAGGTTCAGCAGGAAAATGGGGAAATTATTGAGGTTGACCTGGGATATGTTGGAAAGATTGATAAAATTAATACAGATATTGTTGATGTGTTAACAAATGAAAATTATATACCTGTTATTTCTCCTGTGGGTACTGATAAGTATGGTAATACTTTGAATTTGAATGCTGATACTGTTGCTGGTAGTATTGCTTCTGAGATTGATGCGGAGAAGTTAATTGTTTTAACTGATGTTCCTGGTATTATGACTGATCCTGAGGATCCGGATAGTATTATTCGCAGGATTCATGTGGATGAGCTTAGAGAGCTTGTTGATACGAATATTATTACTGGTGGTATGATTCCTAAGGTGGAAACTTGTATTAATGCTGTTGAGAATGGTGTTAAAACTGCTCATATTCTTGATGGTAGAATTGACCATTCTATATTATTGGAAATTTTTACTAAGGATGGTATTGGAACTATGGTTAGAAAATAGTTCATTTTATTTTATTTATTTTTTAGGATTAGATTATTGTTTAATTGTATTATTTCTTATGTTAGGATTATTTTTTAGATATGCTTTGATATTTTATTATTTTATTAATCAAAGTTTTATAAATAATTTAGTGATATTAATGTATACTTTTTTTAAGACAAAATAAATTGAAAATTATAATTTTAGTTAAAATTATCATATTTAATTAAGAAATTTAATTATGAATTAAATAAATATATTCACATAATGTATGTAAACTTCGAGGAAAAGGATGTATAATAGAGTAGAAATTGCAAAAGAATTTGCGAAAAAAATTAAATCAAAAGATATTAAGAAAATAATATTATTTGGTTCTGTTGCACGTGGTGAAGATACTGAAGATTCTGATATTGATATTTTAATTATTGCCAACAATGAGGAAGAACTTGAAGATTATATTAGTGAAGAAGTAATAGATATTCTTTTAACACAAAAACAGTATATATCAGCACATATTATGTCACAGAATCATTATAATGAAACTAAAAATTTTTCTTTTTTAAGAAATGTTCTTGAGGATGGTGTTATAATTGGATGAAATTAAACGGTATCTAGAGGATTTGAAGAAAATATTATTTGATGGGTTTTTATGAAGTCTGTTAGTTTAAGTGATTTGGAAGTTGGTCGTTTTTTGAGTTTGTGTGGGGATTTACGGCATGAGTCTCCTCATCAGTATGAGCGTGTTAGGATTAAGGATGGTGATTTGTTTTTTGTTTTGTATAATTCTAATAAGCTTGTTTTTAATGAGAACGGGGCATCTTTTTCTTTTTTGGATGATGTTCTTGAAAAAAGGGAGTATGTTGAACCAGTTGTTAGAGACAATAATATTGAAGATAGAAGTAATTATTCTATTAGTATGTTGGATAACTATGATTTTACTATTGGTTCTGATGAAACTGGTAAGGGTGAATGGTATGGTCCCCTTGTTATCACGGCTGTATCTACATCACATGATGAAAATATTAAATTGAAGAGGATTGGTGTTACTGACAGCAAAAAATTATCCCGAAAACAAATCATCAACCAGTACAAAAAAATTGAAAAACTAGGCATAAACCATGAAACACTCATATTAACACCCTTCAGTTATAACAAACTATACAACAAGTTTAAAAGTGAAGGTAAAAACCTTAATCACCTACTAGCCTACCTTCATTCTAAGGCAATAACCAATCTCTTAAAACAAGTTAATACAACAAACGTGTTAATAATTATTGACAAGTTTGATTATAAGAAGATGAATGACTACCTTGACGTAGATGACAAGATTAAAGTTATCCAGGAATCTGATGGTGAAAGATTTATTCCTGTTGCAACCAGCAGCATTATTGCCAAGTACCATTATGAAAAAACATTAAAAGAGATAGAAGAAAGATATAATATTAGTCTTAGAAAAACAAAGCCTAAAAATATTGATAAAAATATATTAGATAAAGTTGCAAAGACACATTTTAAGAATGTTAAACCATATATTAAACAATGAGAGAGGAGAGTATAATTTTTGAGCAAAATAGATGTAGCTATTATAGGAGCTAGTGGTTATACTGGTGGAGAATTATTAAGATTGCTTCACAGACACAAAAACGTGAATATTAAATATGTTACAAGCCGTAAAAATGAGGGAGAACCTGTTAGTAAATTACATCCTAACCTTGAAGGATTAGATTATACTTTCAGTAACCCTGACCCAACAGATGTTGATGCAGATTTAGTGTTTAGTGCATTACCTCATGGAGCATCAATGAAACTTGTACCAACATACCTGGAAAATGGTAGTCGAGTTATTGATCTTAGTGGCGACTTCCGTTTCAGTGATATAAGCACATATGAAAAATGGTATGGTATGGAACACTTACACCCTGAAATAGAAGCTGTTTTTGGTTCACCCGAAATAAACAGGGAACAAATCAAAGATGCACAGCTTATCGCCAATCCAGGATGTTTTGTTACAGGCGCTATTCTTTCCAGTCTTCCAATTGTTGAAAACAAACTGGTTGACAGAATAATTTTAGACAGTAAAAGTGGTGTTAGTGGTGCCGGCGTAAATCCTAATGCCAATACCCATTATCCTACATGTAGTGACAATATTAAACCATACGCAATTAATAATCATAGGCATACACCTGAGATTAGAGAACAGCTAAGAAAGTTTGGAACAAAAGATGTGAAAGTTTCATTCACTCCACACCTTGTACCGGTTATCAGGGGAATTATCACAACAAATCACAGTTTCTTACTCCAAGGTGATGTGACCGCTGATGATGTTTACGAGTTATATCGTGAATATTATAAGGATGAACCTTTCGTTAAAGTACTTGATGATAATAAGATTCCTCTTCTTGCAAGTGTCCGCGGAAGTAATTACTGTCAAATAGGTGGAATATCCCTTGACGATGAGGATCATCTTGTTGTTGTGTCTGCTATTGACAACCTTGTTAAAGGTGCTTCAGGGCAAGCTGTGCAGAACATGAATATCATGTTCGGATTTGATGAACGTGAAGGATTACGTGAAGTAGGATTATACCCATAATGAGGGGAGTTATTATGGATTTAGTAGTTTATTATTCAAGAACAAACAATACAAGAGAAGTTTCAGAGATTATTGCTGAACAAAATGATGCAAAACTAGTGGAGATTAAAGACAAGAAAAGCAGGTCCGGTGCTCTGGGTTATGCTCTTGGTGCTGTGGATTCTGTTATAGGAAAGAAAACCAGTATTTCATATGAAAAGGTTAATCTTTCAGAGTATGATACTGTTTATATTGGTACCCCTGTTTGGGCTTCTAAGCCTGCACCTGCTGTTTTACAGTTTATTGATGAAAATGATTTTAATGGTGTTAATGTTATAACTTTTGCTACTATGATGAGTAGTGGTGGTAATAAGACAGTTAATGCTATGAATGATAAAATCTCTGCTAAAGGTGGAATTGTTAAACGTTCATTTTCTTTAGCCCTTAAAGGTAATGACACCAAACAATTAGTCATGGATGCTTTAAGTGAAGAATAATCCCCCTAACAATTTTTCTTAATTTTTTTTAAAATAAAACTTAATATTAAATACATTTAATGGATATTTATATTAAATAGTTCATCTAAATAAGAAAATAGATAAGATTCAAATTATATTTTTTAAATCGTGGGTGAATATTTTATGAGAACATTAATTATATACTATACCAGGTCCGGAAATACTGGCCTTGCAGCACACATAATCAAACGAGAACTAAAAGCCCACATCAGAGAAATCACTGATTTCACAAAAAACCGAACATTACTTGATTACATGTTTACAAGCCTAATAGACTCTGCAAGCATATCACCAACAAAACTGGACATAGACTATTATGAAACAATATTCATAGGAACACCAGTATGGTTTGGATCAATAGCTCCCGCAATAAAGAAACTGATAGATAACATGGACTTCAAAAATAAGAACATAATCCTATTCAATACAATGAAAGGAATAGGAGGAGACATAGCCATGAAAAGAATGGCAAGGCTTGTACGAAAACATAACGGGAACGTAATCGGAGCATTCAGTATCATAACACGCGGAGACGATTATGATATCATGGACAATACAAGAGCAGCAATTAAGGATTTGAACCTAAAAATAGGAAATTAGAAAAATGACTTCTATAATAATTTTTTCATCAAATAAAAGTATTAAAATCATCACCACCACACTAAAAGAAAAGCTTGAATCAGACATTGCTGAAATAAAAGATTTAAACAAGAAACAAGGATTTCTGAAGAACATACGTAACAACATCAACGCACTACGCTCACAAGAAACAAGTATAGAACCAGAAATTATAGACATGACAGGTTACGATTTAATAATACTAGGTTGTCCCTCCACACTAGGAGGAATATCACCCGCCATAAAGACATTCATATCAAAAAACAATTTCAAAGACAAGAACATCATCATATTCACAACCACAAACACAGGACAAGGATATGATGTTCTAAAACAAATCAAAGAAAAACTAGAAGACAAAGAAGCCCATATTGTAAACTCATTCATCATGAGAGTAAACAATAAAAGCGAAGAAGAACTGAAGATTAACACGATAAAACTAATAAAACAGTTAGACATTGACTTATACTCCTAAACTCCCCCAATCTTTATCCTTATTTTAAGATATTTTTAAAAAGAAAAAATTTAGTAATTAAAAGGTTTAAGATTATATACTTTTAACAATATAATTAGATTTATACTAAATTAAAAATGAAAATGTGAAAATAACATCTAATGTTAAAATCACATCATAATAAAAGGAGAACATGAGATGGTAGATGTAATCAATTATATTACAAGAAAATCTCATAAGCCTCTGATTTTAATTCCAGTAATACTAATGATACTCTCACTAGCCTACATAGGAGTATTCGGACTCAACGAAGGAGTAGACCTTAAGGGAGGAACATTAGTAACATTAGAATTAAATAAACCAATGAGTGAAGCAGATGTATCAAACACAATATCACGAAGCATTGGAATATCAGATGTAGAAACATCCATATCAGGAAACACTGCAACTGTAACCATAGCAGGTGATGTTGACCAGGCCGCCTTTGAATCAAAAGTCAATGGCCAATTCAAGGTACTGAGTTTCAAGAGTGTAGGAGCATTACTAAGTGAAGCAGCTATGGTGCAAATAATATACGCATTAATATTCGCATTCGTATTCATGGCAGCAACAGTATTCTTCGTATTCAGAGACTTCGTACCATCATTTGCTATTATCTTATCAGCAGTATGTAACCTTTCAATTGCAGTAGGAAGTATGTCCCTATTCGGAATACCATTATCCATTGCAAGCGTAGGTGCATTGCTAATGCTCATAGGGTATGGAGTAGATACCGATATTCTTTTAACAACAAGATTACTTAAAAGAAAAGATGGAGACCTTGATGACCGTGCAGAAGGAGCATGTAAAACGGGTATAACCCTCACAATCTCTGCACTTGCATCAATGATAGTACTATTTATTGTAGTAAAAATATTCATCCCATCCGCTCAGGTACTTGAAGACATATCCGCAGTTCTAATAATGGGATTACTCTCAGATTTACTTGCCACATGGCTTATGAACTTAGGAATACTAAAATGGCACATGGAAAGAGGTGGTCACAATTAAACCAGCCACCAAACAATTCTTAAAAAGACCGAGAACGATTTTACTGGCAGTACTATTAATAGTAAGTATAGCAAGTATAGGTATATTTGGATTACAGGAAGGATTAGACCTAGATGGTGGATCCATGATACAATTACACCTAGAAGAACCAGTAGACCAGGATACAATGAATACTGTGACAGCAGTACTGGACAAAAGGTTAAACGCCTTCGGAATAAGTGATGTTCAAGTAAGACAGAGTGGAGACCAAGACGTAATAGTAGAAATAGCTGGAGTACGACCCGAAGAAGTAGAACGGATCATAAGTACACCGGGTAAATTCGAAGCAAAAATAAACAACAAAACAGCACTTACAGGAGCAGATATTTCAACAGTAAGTGCAGCAGAAGTAACAGGTACCAGATGGAAAGTTCCATTCAGCGTATCCTTAGATGCTTCAAACAAGTTTGCTGAAGTAGCAAAAGGACAAGCCGGTGCAGAAGTGCAAATGTTCTTGGATGACAAGCTCATCTCCTCACCACAATTAGATGCAGGACTTGCAAATGGTGTGGGAACCACCGACATAGAAGTATCCGGTGGAGAACAGACAAAAGAACAGGCACAACAACAGGCAACAGAGATACATACAGTTCTAGAATCAGGTGCATTACCTGTAAAATTATCCATTAGTGGAGTAAACAGTGTATCAGCAGAACTGGGTTCACAATTTGAAACCGGTTCCCTCATAGCAGGATTCCTAGCACTTTTAGCAATAGTAGTGATCGTATCAATCAAATACCGTTCACCATCACTCGTAATTCCAATCGTATTTACAAGCCTATCAGAACTTGTACTTATACTTGGATTTGCATCAATCGTCCACTGGAACTTAGACCTGTCAGCAATTGCAGGTATGATAGCAACAATAGGTACAGGGGTAGACGACCAGATTGTGATGACCGATGAAGTTCTTGCAAGACGTGACAGAAGTGATCGTAAAAACATTGTGAAAACAAGAATAAAAGATGCATTCTTCATAGTTTATGCATCAGCAGGAACACTCATAGCAGCTATGCTTCCACTTGCATATATCGGATTTGCTCGTGGTGCAACAGGTATTGGTATGCTCACAGGGTTCGCAGTAACTACTGTTGTAGGGGTAATTATAGGTATATTTGTTACCAGACCAGTATTTGCTGATTACATGGAAACATTCCTTGTTAAAAATCCTAGAGAAGAAATAAGTATTAATAAATCTTCCTCAAAACCTAAAAAGAATAAGAAGAAAGGAAGAAAAACTATTGCTCGTGAAGAAGCAGAGAAGAAAAAGAAAAGATAAGTAATAACTTCTTTTCATATTAACCCCCTAATAATTTTCATTTTTTATAAAGTTTTTTTGAAGTAAATATTAAATTTTTCAGTACATACTCATTTTTTGTTAAAAATGAGTGTTGGCATAAATTCGTTTTTGTAATACTTTTTATGTGGATGAAACTTTTTTTTAGTATGATTGTTAAGTATGTATAGGAATATGAAATATATTACTTATCAAGACCCCCTTGATTACTTACCAGCTGCTCTTGGATTAAACTTATATACATTTTATTCTATAATTTATATTATCGAAGTCATAGAATTGTTATTTATGAAATTCTTTTCTTGATTTTTCGGTTTTAAAGTTAATGGAGTGAAATAAGCAGTATTAATTATTATGATAGATGAAAATTGTATATATTTAACTCAAAGTACTCTTATTAGAGGTCTTTCTAAGAAACAATTCAATGTTTTAGTGGATATTTCATTGAAATTAAATAAATTAAGAAATAATGCTATAAAAACTACTAAATTAGACAAATGTGCTGATGATAAACATTTTAAACAGTTGAATTTCAAATCAATAATCACTAAAGTTAAAACCGAATTCAATAAAGATTATTCACTTATTCAAGCCCATATAGCAAATGTTACTATTAAAAAGCATGTTGAATCTTTTAATTCTTATGTGGCATTAACAAATAAAAGCATCGATAATGAATATAAACGACCATTAAATAAACCTAAAACCAGATATAACCGTTTACATAATATTATAATACCACGGGAGTCAATAACTTCTTCCAAGAAAAAATTAGCTCAGGGTTACATTGAATTACCCTTAAGCAGAGAATATAAAAAAGAGTTAAAATCCAAAGATTGCAGACCACGTATTAGAATTCCTGAAAATATACGTGATAAAAAGATTATACAAGTAGAAATTATACCATTAAAGAATGGACAAATGTTTAAAGCCAATTTCACATACCAAATGAAAAAAGAGTCACTAGATTTAGATGAAAGTAAAATGATGGGTATTGATTTGGGTGTTAATAATTTTGCAAGTATTGTTACAAGTGAAGGGACCCCATACATTGTGGGCGGGCGATTTTTAAAAAATCAAATAGCCTTCAAATGCAAAAAAACAGCACAATATCAATCAATACTAAACAAACAGGGACTAAAAACATCCAAACGATTACAAAAATTCAACACCAAATTTAAAGCAATACAAAACAACTTCCTAGATCACACAACCAAATTCATAATAGAAACATGCAAAAAACAAGACATAGGAACCATAATACTCGGATACAACAAAAAATTCCAATACGAAACAGATATGGGAAAAAAACAAAATCAAATATTCACACAAATAGCTTTCAAAAAATTCATAAACAAACTAGAAACACAATGCCAAAAATACGACATCAAACTAATTATTACCGAAGAATCCTACACAAGCAAAAGCAGTTTCCTAGACAACGACATACTACCAACCTACAAAACAAACGAAGAAAAAAATGAGGAATATAAATTTAAAGGAAAACGAATAAAAAGAGGACTCTATAAAACAAGCAACGGAACATTAATAAATGCAGATATCAACGCAGCATGTAACATCATTCGTAAAAGTAAGCAGAACTTCCCCAAGGAACGACTGTATAAGTGGGCACGGACTGCCCCTTGGGAAAATCAAAAAAATACAAGACTATTTTCAAAAATAAACAATAAAAGAAAAGGGGGTATTGTTACATTTGATTTGAACAAAGACATAATACAGGTTATCATTTTGAAAAAAAGGTTAATATTTTTTCGAGTATTACTTTTTTTCTCTTGAAACTAATTTATGCCAAGTCTCAAAATATTCAATAGATATCCTCCATGATAATAACCACATTTATAAGTAATAACAAATAAAATTTTAGTAATAATATTGAGGTGAAAAATAATAAATATGACTACTAAAAATAAAAATAAGAATAAAGGAATAATAGGTACAATTACAAAATGACCAAAGAAAGTCCATTCACTCCAGGAAATATAGTAAAACCATTATATTTTGTAGGTCGAGAAGATGAACTTAAACTTATCTTAAGACACATCCCCGATATTATCCATGGAAACAACAGACATTTTTATATGATTGGAAAAAGAGGTATGGGAAAATCATCATTATCAACAAATACAAAACATATCCTTGAAAAAAATTTTGATATGATTGTTCTTAATATATCAAATGATGGAATAAATACCTTAAAAAATTTAATTACATCAATTATTGAAACATTATTAGAAGAAATTGAAACTGAAAAGCTGGGCAGAAAAAATATTTCATACATTCGAGGACAACATTGAAAATGTTGGCTTCATGAGCTTAAATGTAAAACTAAAAAATAAAGAGTCAAAAGAAATATCCTATTTAATTAGACATTTTGCAGAATTCATTAAAGAATTATGTGGTTACTTTAAAAATGAAAAGAAAAGTTTGATGATAATTATTGATGATGTGAATGGTTTAAGCAGAACAGATAAATTTGCAAATTGGTATAAAAGCTTTGCAACAAAACTTGATTCATATATTGATGAAGACATACCCGTTGGATTCATATTAACTAGCTATCCACAAAACTTCAATAAATTTAAAAAGATGAATCCATCATTTACTCGTATATTTAACATTATACCAATAGAAAAATTATCAGACAATGACGTGTCTAAATTTTATACCAATGTTTTTAATGAGATTAACATGGAACTTGATGATAAAGCATTAGAATTGATGGTAAAATACACTTTTGGTATGCCATTAATGATACATGAGATTGGTTATAATATATTTTGGTTATGTGATAAAAATGAAAAAATTACATGTAATACTGCACTTACTGGAATTAAAATAGCTAAAGAAAGCATATTAACCAAGTATTTACATGAAAATATTGCAAATAAAAACTATAAAAGAATTCTTAGAGAAATAAGTACACATATCACTCCCGGAGAAAATGACCAGATAATAGTTCCTGAGATTAAACAGAATTTACTTGAAGAAGAAAAAGATTTATTGGACGTTTTCATTATTGAATCTAAAAATGCAGGCATAATTGAATCCATTGATTATAAGGTTGATGAAACTTATGAATTCATTAATCCATTATACACTATTTTCATGAAAATTAATAATATCTAAGCCCAACACTTCTAATACAAATCCTAAAATATTATAAAATACTAATAGTTTATATATGTTGAATAAAGACCATCCAAGATATGAATCATTAGTTTATAGAGAGAAAATTGTTGAAGCACATAAGAAGGGAATACTTGCAGATTCAGGTATGATAGCTCATGGTCGTGGAGAAACCTTTGATTATCTTATTGGTGAGAAAACCACTGCTAACTCATATAATACAATTGAAGTTGCAAGTTGCTATTTTTTAACATGCAAACATCCAGTATTATCAGTTAATGGTAATACTACAGCACTTGTTGCAGAGGAAGTTGCAGAATTATCTAAATTGTTAGACATTCCTGTAGAGATTAACCTTTATTACAGAACTCCTGAGAGAATAGCGAACATTGAGAAGGTTTACAGTAATCTTGGAGTTACTGAACTTTTAGGTACTGATGAAGATGATTTTATTGACACTCCTGATTTGAATGGTCCACGGTCACCTGTTAGTATTGAAGGAATCAGTAAGTCTGATGTTATTTTCATCCCTTTAGAAGATGGTGATCGTGCTGAGAAATTAGCAAAGTTAGGTAAGAATATTGTTAATGTTGATCTTAATCCATTATCCCGGACTGCTCAAACATCTACTGTAACTATTGTTGATAATATTGTCCGAGTCATGCCATTACTAATTGAATCTGTAAACAAGTTAATGGATTATGATAAAAATGATTTAAAAGAACGTATTAACAATTTTAGTAATGAAGATAATTTAAGCACTGCTATTCATGATATTATAAAAAGGTTTGAATAAGTAGTTACAAATAATATAATTAGACATATTTTTGAGGAGTTATGTAAATTGAAAGTTTTTGGTGTAACAGGTTTACCCGGTTCAGGAAAGAGTATTATTTCCAGAATTGCTAAAAAGGAGGGCATTTATACTATTAGTATGGGTGATGTTATCCGTAGAGAGGCTGAACGTCAAAATTGTACTCCGGGTGAAGCTGCTGTTAACCTTAGAAAACAGTATGGTAATAATGTGGTTGCTGACCGCTGCATTCAGGAAATATTTAATCATTCAAAGAGGCGTAACAATCGTAATGGCCATGTTAAGAAGATTCATAGGGGAAATAATAAGTTTAATAAGCCTAAGAAGTTTAAAAAAATTGAGCAGAATGTTTATATCATAGAAGGTATACGTAGCCCTCAAGAAGTGCAGTATTTCAGGAGACGTTTTAAAAACTTTAAGATTATTGCGATTCATTCTAATCCACAGGAAAGATTTAATCGTCTTATTAGAAGAAAACGTAGTGATGATTCACCAGATTATAAGGTTTTTCTTGAAAGGGATAATCGTGAGCTTAACTTTGGTATAGGTAATGTTATTGCAAGAGCAGATTATATGCTTATTAATGAGGGTCATATTCAGAACTTTAAAAATAGTGTTAGGATGTTGATACAGCATGAAATTAAACCAAGAAACAATCATCCAAGAAGTCAGGGTAAGAATAAGGGCAAAGGTAAATCTAACAGAAGACCAATCAAGGGTAGAAAGCAGCATCATAAACATAGTGAGCGGAAAACCTACCATAAGAGTAACAGAAGATAATTATATCCTGGTTGAAGGTGATTTAAGTTTGCTTTCAAGTATAAAGAATAGAATAGTTAAGAATGAACAGGAAGAACTGCTTTGTAATATATTGGAAAAAAATAGGGAAGATTCTTTATTAACATTCTTTATTAATAAACAATCTGCTTTGAACAATAATTTACATCTTATTGATGAGAGCATGTCCTCATTGGGGGATATTGAAGTGGAAATTTATACGGATAATCAGGATTATGTGTTTGATTGGTTTACTTCATAGACTGTAATCATATTTTTCTTCCAAGTGAGCTTTTTTGATGTCGTAGATTCCATTATCAAAGTTCCATGTTATTTCTGCTTCGTCTATTACTATTTTTCTGTCAAACATTGGTCCATCAAGTACTAATGTTTCTGCTTCTCCTCCTTCAAATGCTGGGTGTATCCCGTATTTTGTGTTTAATTCTTTTATTTCTTCTATTGTTTCTTGTGTTATTGTTTTTCCCAGCCATTCTTTGGTGAGTCCATATGCGGATACGCTTGTGATGATTACTTCAAATCCTAGGTCTACTATTTCTTGCATGTATTCTATTGGATTTCTATGCCATAATGGTGATATTGATTTGAGTCCTAGTTTTTTGCAGATTTTGTCTATTCTTGATTTTTGATATACTGATTCTAGGGCTCCGGAGTATACTGCTTCTACTCCTTTGTCTTTGAGTTTTGTTAATGTTTGTTCTAGGTCGTTTAGTTCTTCTTCTTTCACTCCGTCGGTTAAAACATCTATTGATGGTATTTCCATTGCTGCTGAACAGTAGTCTACCATGTGTATGTCTGGTACATGGAACATGTATGATTCTTTGTTTCTGGATACCATTGCTAGTAGTGCGTATATTTCATCACCATTTTTTTGTGATTCATATACTGCCATTGTACTGTCTTTTCCTCCAGAGTATAATATTACGGATTTCATAAGAATAATTACTCCTAAAAAAAAATAATAATTATAAAAAAAAATATGTTTGTTTGAAAGTGGATTTAGAATTATTTGTTTGTTATTCTCTTCGTTTAGGTCTGAACCTTGGTGTTCCCCTTTTCTGAGAGTTTCTTGTTTTCTTTTCACTTTCTGTTTTTTGTTCTTGTTTTTCATCTTTGTTTGATGAACGTCTGAATGAGAAGCGTTTTTTAGGTTTTTCCTGTTTAACAGTTTTTTCTTCTTGGAAGTCGTCTACTGTTAATTGTTTGAAATGCTTGTTTGATCCAATGTTTTGTTTTGGACTGTTATCAAATGAATCATCAAATATGTCTATTGATTTCTTTTTATTTCTTCTGTTTCTTCTAGGAGATCCTTTCTGTTTTTCTGTTCCTGGAACTACTTTTCGTTTTATGTTTTCTTTTCTTGAAGGTTTTTTGTTGCGTTTTTTCCTAAGGTTTCCTATGAATGTTATCAGTGAATCTACAAAGAATCCTGCTGCTGCTACTATTACTCCCAGTATTCCTGAAACTATTATGAGATTGTTTCCTGTTGGTATGACTTTGTTTATCATTGCACTTTGTGTTTCGGTTGGACCAGTTACATTCAGTACTACCACATCATTTTCTGATATTTGATTCAGTGCTCGTGTTACTTGTTTTGCTTTTACTGTTACGTTTGCTTGCATTGATGTGTATTTTAGGTGAGTGTATGTTTCACGGCTGAATGTTTTGTATATGTTGTCGAGTACTGATTGTGGATCTGCATTATCTGTCATTTCTAGGAAGAATGTGTTATTTCCCTTGTCTTTTATATCTGATACTCCCGGGTCACTGTTGTTTAATGCAGTCATTATCAGTTGTTTTTCTGTATTGGAATCAAATTCCTCGTCTATTTTTACGGTTATTCCGTTATAGTCTACTTTTTCTACTCCTTCTATTGAGGAGATGTTTTGTATTATTTGTGTTAAGTTTCCATTGGTTGACAAGTCCAGTTCTATATTGTCATTTCCATCAACGCTTTCTTCTACTAATGTTCTGGTAAAGTCAGGTATGTCCTCTGATATTGGTGATAATAGAAATGCGCCTGCTGCTACTCCTACTATTAATCCTAGTAATAATACTGAGATTAGGTTTTTCTTTCCAATATAGGGTGTTAGTAGTGCTGTTGAGAATACGAATAGCATTGCTAGAACAAATAGGACTACCATTATTATTATTGTCAAAGCATCCATAATTTAATCCACTCTCTTTATTGAATGGTTTTCATTCAATTTGTATTCAATAATAATATTATTTGTGTATTATATTATTAGTATTTAATTACATTATTGTTATGATATAAAACTTAACAAAGGTTATTATAATAGGATTGATAAAGTTAGTTATATCCAAAAGAATAAAAAAAAAACTTAAAAATTAAATAGAGAGGTTTAACAATGAAAGATTTATTAAAAAAATTATCCGAAGCATGTGGTATTTCAGGATTTGAAGACGAAGTACGTGACATACTAAAAGAAGAACTAAAAGATTACGTGGATGAAATGGAAACAGACATAATGGGTAACCTAATAACCACACACAAAGGAAAAGAAGGAAAACCTAGTGTTATGTTAGCATCACACATGGATGAAATCGGATTAATGGTAAGTTTCATTGATGATGACGGATTTTTAAGATTCGTGAAAATTGGTGGAATCAACGATCAAATGTTATTAAACCAGAAAGTATATGTTCAAACAGAAAATGGTGAAGTACCAGGTATTATTGGTTCAAAACCACCACACATCACCAGTGCAGAAGAAGCTAAGAAAATTATTTCATACAAAGACATGTTCATTGACATAGGAGCAAAAGACAAAGAACAAGCAGAAAGTTTAGTGTCAATTGGTGATGCAATCGTATTCCACACAGACTTCGAAGAATGTTTAAACGACCTTGTAATGGGTAAAGCTTTAGACAATCGTGTAGGTTGTGCTGTGATGGCTGAAGTAATGAAACAGACCGATTGTGATGCAACAGTATATGGTGTTGGTACTGTACAGGAAGAAGTAGGATTAAAAGGAGCAAAAACCTCAGCATTCAAACTTAATCCAGATATGGCAATAGCTTTAGATGTGACAATTGCTGGTGATCATCCGGGAGTTAAACAGGAAGATGCATATATTAAAGCCGGAAAAGGACCTGTTATATCATTTGCAGATGCTAGTGGAAGAGGATTATTAACCCATCCTATGATGAAAAAGTTATTAGTTGAAGCTGCAGAAGCTGCTGGAATAGATTATCAAGTTGAAGTAGGTGATGGTGGAACAACTGATGCTACTGCTATTCATCTTACCCGTGAAGGAATTGCAACAGCTACATTATCCTCTGGTTCTAGATATATTCATACACCTATTAGTGTTGTGAATGTTAAAGATGTTGAGGACACTGTTAAACTCATTCTTGAGTTCTTAAAACGTTTATAAGTGATCTTTTTTCACACTTATAATCATTTAATATTTTTTCAGCCCCATGTTTGATTAGTAACTAATTTATTCCAAATATAATTTTAAAAAAAAGAGTTTAATTAGAAGGATTGAGTGTTAACTCCACCTAATCTAATGTTATTATGAATAATTAACTTGTTTTCTGAAGAATCAAATAAGTTTCCTTTGTACTCATTGTTTCCAACTTTCTGATATTTTCCAGGGTTTATTCCACCAACTTTAATATCGGAGAAAATATCTGCTATTGCATTTTTCGCTTGTAGGTTCAGTCCACCTACTTCAATCTGTGAGTTAATGGTTGTTACACCTTTTGGTTCTCCATATATGTTTATTCCACCAGTATTAATCTGTGAATTTACTGTTGTTAACTGTCCACCATTAAGTTTAAGATCTACTCCACCAGCAGTTATGTTAATGTTAATTGCATCTACTTGTGCATTATTTCCTAAATCTGATGAAAATCCACCAGCAATAATATCACCGTTTATTGTGTACTTGTACTTG
The DNA here is from genome assembly GCF_034480035.2 of Methanosphaera sp. ISO3-F5. Lineage (NCBI taxonomy): Archaea > Methanobacteriati > Methanobacteriota > Methanobacteria > Methanobacteriales > Methanobacteriaceae > Methanosphaera > Methanosphaera sp. ISO3-F5. Next base: position 633,426 of record NZ_CP118753.2, on the reverse strand, counting down.
TTACTCAGGATTATCGTGTTTTGTGAGTCCTCTGAGTCAATGTTTACATCTAATTGTGTGCCTTTCTTGTTTGTTGTAACTGTTGTTTTATTGTTTTTTTCATTGTTTGATGTGATGTTATATATTGTGGTTGAATTATCTGCAAACTTTATGTTAGTTCCGCCCACTTTTTGGTCGAGGTTAATGTTTATTGTTTGTATTGCTTCTGAGTTTTCTTCAGGGAATGTTTGATTGATTTCTGATTCGTCAAGTATGTCAACTGTTTTAACTATGTTTTGTTTATTATCCATCTTGTGTGTTATTGAATTGTATCCTACCATTGCTACTGATAATATCATTGCAATAATTATGAGAATACCTAATATTTTACCGCCATTCATTTAAATCAACCCCCCTATTATCAGGACTATTACTGATAGTAGTAAGACTATTCCTATTGTTGATAAAAATGCTTTTCCATAACCTATATTATGTTCTTCACTTACAGCTATCATTTCTAGAACAATTTTCCAGATAGACACCAACATTAATATTGGTACAAAAACAAAAGGATTGAAAATAGATAATGCTATTGCAATAATTAGTAAAATATTCAGTACACCACTATAACTCATTAAGTTAAAAGTGTTCATAAATGAGCCGGATCCACCTAAAAGTCTAGCAAAGATAAATACGAATATTGTATGTATAAACATGTAAACTAATGGGAGGATTAATGATGCTGCCACTAATGCGCCGATAATAACCAGGTTACCAGTAGCTATTCCCATAACTAATGCTAGCATAATACTATAAAATACTAATGAAATTATACCATTTTTGTCTGGTTCTTCTGTTTTAAAATAAAATAAATCATCAGGATTTAAAAATACTAGACCACTTTCTGTAAAGAACTGAGAAATTCTTTCTTTCATATATGAAGTTATGATGAAAATAATATAAATAATTATTATGAAAATTGATATAATTATTTTAAATAATGAATAAAACAAACTTATTAGTAATAAACAGGGTGTTATACATGAATGTTGTGAGTGTAATTGCTAGTCCGAGAAAAAATGGGAATTGTAAGCATATTGTGGACATATTCACAGAGGTAATAGAAGAAAACAATGGACACAATACTGTGTACTTTGTTGAAGATATGAAAATAAGGGGTTGTCAAGCATGTAGGGCATGCAAAAGTTTTGAAAAACCCACAATGTGTGTTTTAGATGATGATTTTAACCGTGTTATGAAAAAAGTGAGTGAATCGGATGCTTTTATTTTTGCATGTCCCAATTATTTTGGTGAAATATGTGGTCAAGGACGTGTTTTCATGGACCGGTTCTATTCAATGACCAAAACAACCCCTAATCAATTAAAAAATAATCCCAAATGTGTTGTAATTCATACTTATGGAGCTAGAGATGGACATTATGATGAATATATAGCTAAGAAAGCACGAGTATTTAATTCTATTGGATGTGAATTAGTGAAAATATTATCAATAGGAGAAAATAAGCCAACACGGGGCGATTCCCATAGGTTAATAGAAGAAGTTAGAATGACTGCACAGGAACTGGTAGGTGAACAATAATATGTCAGTACATGAAAAAATTAAGGAACTACTGGAAAATGATGACAGAGTTATTAAAGTTGATACTTTAAATGAGGAAGCTAAAAAGAATATAACCTTAATAGAGATGAAAAGACTTAATGAAATGGTTCCCCTCATTAATAAAGGAGTAGAAGAAGCTTTGAATGAAGATACCTCATTGGTCATCATTAAGGATAAGACTGATGTTATTGTTCCTGTTGAAGAACAAATACCAACACTTACACTTATGAGTGAAAACGGTACTCTTATTGGAGAAGAAGTATATGACCCCGAAGAACTAGAGGACCTGCGTAATGATCCCAGCGTATATTTCATATCCGAATATTTTGCAACATACCCTAATCTTTCCACACCAGGCGAAAAACAGTTTTTCATGGTAAGTCAACTAAGAGGTGAATTATCCTGTGAAGACAAGATAGAAGAACTTGTTTCTAGCTTATCAATTGCAGCACCTTCAACAGAATCAGACCATTACATTAAGGACCTGTACAATATGGATTATACTGACCGGATAATTACAATCATCCTCGGCTACTCTTTATAATCCCCTATTTCAAATAATTCATAGTACCCCTTTTTCATCTTATGTTTAATCTCGGGTAATTCATCACAACAATCCAATACATCCAATCCATATAATATCATGGCATATATAACATGATTAAGTTTTTTAGCTTTGTCAGTAAGGTGATACTCCGTGTTACTTCTTTTATCTTCATCAATAATTATTTTTTCAACCAATCCCTTTTCACACATGAATTTAAGAGTATCTGACAAGACAGAATTATTTAAAGCAGGTTTATTCTTTTTAAATTCGGTGAAATGTTTTTTTCCTACATACATATCTCTAATTAATGCTATAACCCATTTTCGTCCAATTAATTCCACAGTTGCTTCCATTGGACAATCTGGGCCACCCCATGATTCAAAAATTTCTTTGTATTCATCCATATTATTATATTGACCCTAGGATTAAAAATAATTTAATAGTATGTTTGAACATACCAGTTGCTCTTAAAATACAATAAAATACTTAAATAATGTTAAACAAGTTTTAAGTATTAATCTAAAAAATAGGGAGGAATAATTATAACTAAAAATCCTGAAGAAGTACTGCAAGAAGTTTTAGACACCATAAATCCTCTAAGAGGAGTTCAAAGCGTTGGTGTTTTAAATGACGAAGTACGTAAACATATCCTTGAAATAGAAATGGAAAAAAGTGGAGAACTCATACCAGTAATCAATTACGGAGTACATGAATGTTTAAACAGAGAATTTACCGTAGCAATAATTAAAACAGCAACATTCAGACCACCTCCAACACCAACAGTACAATTAGTTGATAATCATGGAAACATTCTTGGAGAAGAAATAGTAAACAATGAACAGAAACAGAAACATGAATCCAACAAGAATGCTACATTCGTAACACCAGACTTCGTGTTAACACAAGACCCTAAAGAACTGGAAAACAATCTTAAAAGTGAAGCATTAGAAAAAAATCCTACAAAACAAGCATTTGTATTACCACCAGTCCAATTTATTGAAGTAGAAGAATTAGAGGATACATGTGATGTAGTGTCAAGTAGTCCCGACCCATTAGCAGATCTTTATATTAAAGAATACTTTAATTTTGAAGATGATGCAAAGCTTGCTTCAATTCTTGTAGGATTTAATGTTAAAAAAGATTAGAAAATAGGTGAAGATAATGAGTGCTACAACAGACCTGATTAAAACAATAGAAGAAGAACCAGGTGTCATGATTGTAGAGTTAATGACAGATGACATGAAAAAACAAGTCCTGCAACATGAAATGAAACGATTAGATGAACTAGTACCATTTATTAACCAGGGAATGGAAGAAGCTTTCAAAGAAGAAGAAGCATTAGTAATAGTTTTAAATAATGATGAAAGGCCAGAACGAGAAATGGGTCCTGAAGACGTGGACAATAATTCTTTCACACTCCGAACAGAATCCGGACAAATAATTGGTGAAACAATATATGATGAAGAAGAGTTAGAAGACCTACGAAACGATCCAAATGTGTTCTTCTTATCAGATAACTTTGTAACATATAACAATCTTGCAACACTCGGTGAAAAACAATTCTTTGTAATGACAAGTTCCACAAGTTCTTTTTTCACTGATGAAGACTTGGAAAGTATGGTAACAAGCCTTAAAGTGGCTGTTCCATCCACTGGAACCGACCATTACATTAAGGATTGCTTTGAATTATCACATGAAGAAAGAATAGGAACACTTATCATAGGATTTACTGAGTAGATTAGGATGTCAATAATTGAATGTTTAGAAGAATATAGTGACATTTACGGTGTTGCAGATTTTTCAAAAAATAAGGATGAACTGATAGAAACATATGGAGAGGACATTTGCAAATACCCCTATGCTATTGCTATTGGCCATAAAATGATTGAAGAAATTATTGAAAACATACCCCTAACATATAGTAATGATAAATTAGCACAGGAATACTTGGATGAATACTTTAATTCCCATCAAAGGGTTTCTAAGATTGCTGACAGAATTGTTGAAGAAATTGAAAAAGAGGGCTATGATGCATTAGTTCTTGATGTATCAGGTAAAAATGAGAATTTGAACCTTAAAATGCCTTTCAGTAATAAAGCTAGTGCCCATCTTGCTGGTATTGGATGGTTAGGAAAGAATAATCTTTTAACTACAAAGGAGTTTGGTCCAAGATTAACTTGGGCAACAATTCTTACAAATGCACCATTATCTGAATATGCCGGAGATACTATGGAGTCTCCTTGTGGAAAATGTACTGTTTGTGTTAAAGCATGCCCCGGTAAAGCAATTACTGATTTACCTGACCCTAAAAAGTCTTATAGTCCTGAAAAGTGTGGTGAATTTTTAATGTCACGAAAAAATGAGGGTCATCCTGTTGCATGTGGAATGTGCTTATATATTTGTCCTTTTGGTAATGAAAAACTTAATCCTGGTGATTATATATGAAAGTATTAACCTTGATAACATCGTCCCATAGGAACGGATTTACTAAACAAATTGTTGACCGTTTAACTATTGGAATCAAAGACAATGATGGAAGTAACGAAGTTCTGTTTATGGATGATTATGATATAAAATATTGTACTGGTTGCAGAGCCTGTGAAAAAGGAGGTGGTTGTGTACTTGATGATGACTATAACCTCATAATGGATAAAATCAGAGCTTCAGACTATTTCATATTCACGGCCCCTGTATTTTATAATGATATTGCAGGTCATTCAAAAATGTTCTTAGATCGTCTGGGTTCATGTAATTATGATCCTGAGTTAACAATACCTGAAACAAAAGCTCTTCTCATGATTACACATATGTCTAAAAATATTAATGATTTTGTAATAGAGAATACTCATCGATGCTTGGCTACTGGTAATTTCCAAGTTAATAAAATATTAGATATTGGAGATTTGATGATAGATAGTAAACTTGATGAATGGGTATTGGAAGATTATGAGGATATTGGTTATGAACTCGATGAATATGAGGTTATCCCACATAAGCTTGACCTTGATTCTGCAACACTTTAAATTTCCTTTTTTTTATTATTTTTATCATTTTCTAATGTTTCGTATATTGTTTTTGCTAATTTTTTGTTTATTCCTTCTACTTCACATATTTCTTCATAGCTTGCATCATATATTGCGTCAAGATTTTCGAAATGTGCTAGTAGGGCTTGTTTTCGTTTTTTTCCTACGCCTGGTATTTCGTCAAGTATTGATTTTGTGAATGCTTTGCTTCTTAGTTGTCTGTGGAATGTTATTGCAAATCTGTGTGATTCGTCTCTTACGTATTGTAGTAGGTGTAGTGCTGTTGATTTTCTTGGAAGAATGATTGGTTGGCTTCTGCCTGGCACGTATAATTCTTCGAATTTTTTTGCAAGTCCTACCAGTGGAACGTCATTGATTCCCAGTGACTTAAATACTTCTACTGCCATTCCTAGTTGTCCTTTTCCTCCATCTATAAGTACTAGGTCTGGTTTGATGTACATGGAATCGGATGATGCTTTTTGTTCATCGTATCCGGGTGCTATTCTGGAGTATCTTCTTGTTAGTACTTCTTTCATCATTGCAAAATCGTTAGGTCCTGGTGTGTTCATCTTAAATTTTCTGTACATTTTTTTGGCTGGTTTTGCATTTTCGAATACTACCATTGATGCTACTGCGTGTATTCCTGAAATGTTTGAGATATCAAATGCTTCTATGTGGTATGGTAGTTTTGGTAGTCTTAGGTATTGTTCTAGTGTGAGTAATGGATTTTCTTCTTCTTTGGTGTTTTCTGTTAAGCTGATGTGTGCATTCTTTTTAGCTATTCGTATGAGTGTCAGGTAATGTCCTTCTTCTGCTACTTTTATCTTTATTTTATGTCCTTGTTTTTCTTCTAGCCATTCTAGTATTATTTCTTCATCTTCTATTGAGTCTTCGAGTATTATTTCGTCTGGTGCTGGTGCTGTTGAATAGTATTGTTTTATGAATTCTGTTAGTATTTCTGTGTCTGTGAATCCGTTTATTTGTTTTAGTATTATGTCGTCTTTTTTGTTGGTTTTTCCGTTTCGTACTGATATTATTACTACTGCTGCTTCTGAGTCGTTATGGTCTATTCCGATGATGTCTTGGTCTACGTCTTTTGTTGGTTGGATGTTTTGTTTTTCTAGTGTTACTTGTATGTTTTCGATTTGGTCTCTTATTATGGCTGCTTTTTCGAATTCCATGTTTTTGGAGTATTTGTTCATTTCTTTTTTTAATTGTTTTAGTATGGTCTTGTATCTTCCCATGAGTAAGAGTTTTACTCTTCTGATGTTTTTATTGTATTCTTCTTGTGTGATGTAGTTTACGCATGGTGCACTGCATTGTTTTATCTGGTAGTTTAAGCATGGTCCGTCCATGTGTTTGCATGTTCTTATTTTGAAGTTTTTGTTTATGAAGTCTATGAATCCTCTTGCATTTGTTGCATCGGTGTATGGTCCATAGTATGATGCTCCGTCATTTAGTAGTCGTCTGGTTATGTGTATTCTGGGGAATTCTTCGTTTGTTATTTTGATGTATGGGTATTGTTTTCCATCTTTTAGGCTTATGTTGTATCGTGGTTTATGTCTTTTTATTAGGTTTGCTTCTAGTATTAGTGCTTCTTTTTCTGTGTCTGTTAATATGTATTCTAGGTATGAGAAGTGTTTCATTAGTACTTGTGTTTTTGGTCTGTCTAGTTTGTCTTCTTCTCTGAAGTAGCTTTGTACCCTGTTTTTTAGTTTTTTTGCTTTGCCCACGTATATTATTTCATCATCACTGTTGTGCATGATGTATACTCCTGGTTTTTGTGGGAGTTCTTCGGGGCTTGTGATTTTCATTGACATGAGATTATTCTCCTAGGTAATTGTATATTGTTTTTATTTGTATCGTAATAATTCTTTCCAGTATGGGTATTTTTTTATGAATTCTGCTACTTCTTTTATTATGAATTTATGATATTCTGTTAATCCTTTATTTCTTGCTTCTTGTCTTTGTGCTCTTTGTTTCATTCTTCTTGCTAATAATTTTTCTGTTTGTTGTTTATCTGTATCGGCACTTATTAATACCTTGTATTTGGCGTTTATTCCATTGATTGTGTAATATGTTATGTCGTTTAATATGTCGGGGAGTAGTTCTTCTTCATCTGTTAGTAGTCTGTAGATTTCTTCGAAGTGTCTGCAGAAGTATGTTAAATTTAAGCTGGGATTGAGTGTTTTCTTGTAATGTTGTTCGATTTTTTCTATTTCTTTTATGTCCCAGTCTATCATTTTATTAATTTTTCCTTTGAAGTTGTATTATACTTATTTATGAAGCTTCTATTTGAAATTTTTTTTTCAAAATATGGCCCTGTAGAAATCATATGAATAAAGTGTGAAAAGTAATACTTTTTATCAAAATATTTAAATACTATTATCAAATAATTATTAACTATACAATGTCGTCAGGTTAAGATTTCTTTCTTTATGTAAAAGATTTAAATTTAATTTTAACTGATTTTTATAAACTAATTTTTATTAAATTTCTTAATTATTTAACTATTTTTAAAAATAGGCTCATATAATTAAAATTAGATGTTTTTATAATATATTATTTCTTCATGATGTTTATTTTACAGTATCCTTATTTTATTTATTTGATAGTGATTATTCTGGTTTTATTTTTTTGTTATTTTGATATTTATCAAATAGTAGCATAATTAAGAAGTTATATGATTTTTATTTTATGTTTAAAAATAGTAGAATAGTTTATATATGAAATGAGGGAATAGTTTATATTATGAAGCTAAAAAACATTCCCTCAATATTATTTTGTTGTAAGTTATTGATTTACTTTTTGATTTTTGATGGATTAGAAAATGTTTGTCCGTATGAAAATGATAATTTTAAATACTCTTTTATTGAAGATTCTATAGAATCTGAGTGTGTTGATTTTAGAAAACATGTTTTGAATGATTCTGCTTTTACTCGTAATCGTATATGGGGTTTTGGTGATTATGTTAAACATATATTGTTTAATCAACGTAAAACTATTCAGAACAATATTGATACTCATTTAAAGTATTCAAAAGATTGTGTTGGTAGTTATAGTAAACAGAGTTTTTCAGAACAGAGAATTAATATCAATCCAGATGTATTTAAAAGAATAAGCATTAATTATTTGAGAAATATTGGTTATATAAATTTACAAAAGAATTGTGAGTTCTTTAGAACTTTTTATGGGTTTCGTTTATTTGCTGGTGATGGATCTCGTTTTGAATTACCAAATAAAAAGTTAACATTGAAAGAATTTGGGTTTAAAGAAAATTATGATAAAAAGATTAATGTTGTCTTTTCAGGTGTTGTTGATGTTCTAAATGATTTCATGATTGATGGTTTAATTGGCAAAAGGGGTGTTGGCGAGCATACTTTGATTCATAAAAATATTGAAAAGTGTAAAAGACTGATAATTCCTGAAAAATCCATATTTATATTCGATAGAGGATATAATTCTATTGAATTAATGGTTAGAATAATAGAAATGCATAGTTATTTTGTTATCAGACTAAGAAAAGACACATACATAGGAGAACGTGAATCCATGACTTCTGATGATGAAATAGTTGAAATAGAATTAGACAAAACAAGACGAAACCAATTCCAAAACAACTATTTTAAAAATAAAATAAGATTCTTTAATTCATTAAATTTAAGAATTGTAAATATAAAACTAGAAACTGGAGAAATAGAAACATTAATAACAAATTTACCACAAGAAACTATGAGTAAAGAACAATTAAAAGAAATATATAAAGCCAGATGGGGAATAGAATGCACATATAAAACACTTAAACAAAGACTACAAATACAAAACTACACCGCACAAACAGAAATTGGAATACAACAAGACATATACTCTACATTTTTACTATATAACATATTTTGCTATTCCAGAATATACTTAAATCTAATAATTAACAAAAATATGAGAAAAAAAGGAAAAAAAGATTATTATGATGTAAATCAATCCCATCTTATCAGCAGATTAAAAATAGATTTATTCGAAACAATATTAGATCCATCAAAAGTCAAAAACTTCATCAATAACTTAATAAAAAAATGCACACCCGCACCAAACAAAGTTAAAAAGCCCCGTCAATATGAAAGAAAGAAAACAACACCCAACAGATACATACAAACACAATACAAACCAACATTTTAAAAAAAAAAGTTAATATGCCAAAAAAAAACAGGAAAATATTTTCATATCAAAAGCTTAACCTGACGACATTGATTAACTATACAATAAGTAATAATTTATTATCTATATTTAATATTTTATTATTTGGTGTATTTTTTTGAAAGTTGTTATGTATAAGAGTTTTGTTGTTCGTATTTATCCTGATGAGGTTCAGGAGAATTTTTTCACCAATCAGTTTGGTTGTTGTCGGTTTGTTTTTAATACTTTTCTGGATGCCAAAAAGAAAGTATATACTGAAAATGGGGAGTATTTGTCTTTTTATGATTGTTCAGCTATGTTAACTGAGCTAAAAAAGTCTAAAACTTGGTTAAAACGAGTTGATTCCACAGGTTTAATTGAATCATTGAAAAATTTAGAAAATGCATTTAACAGATTCTTTAACCAAATCAGCAAGTATCCACGCCATAAAAATAAATATAATCCAGTACAATCTTATAAAACCAATAATATCAATAACAATACCCGGATTGATGGTAAATGTATTCGTCTTCCTAAGGTAGGTTGGATACGATTTCGTACACAACAAAAGATAACCGGCAAAATACAATCTGTAACAGTTAAACAAAAAGCATCCGGCAAATATTTTGTTTCTATTTTATGTAAAAAATGTTACAAGACATGTTTTTAAGAGTAATAATCGTAGTTGTGGTATTGATTTGGGAGTATCACGTTTTGTCACAATAAACACGGGCAAAATAATACAGTTCCCACAACAAAACAAAATCGCACAGCTAAATAATAGAATACGAAGATTACAAAGAAAACTATCCAAGAAAGAATTTGGCAGCAAAAACTACAATAAAATCAAAAAGAAGATAGCACAAACATATGAAAAAAGACATAACATACTAGACTATCATTTCTATAAGATAGCACAACGATTAACAGAAAAATATCAAGTAATCTGCATGGAAACACTAAACATCAAAGGTATGCTAAAAAACAGCAGACTATCCAAGAGTATACAAGAAAAATCATGGCACATGTTCACAAAAATAATAGAACAAAAAGCATACGAACACGGAAGAAAACTAATACACATAAACCAATGGTACCCATCCAGCAAAACATGCAACAACTGTCAATACTACAATGAAGACTTAACGCTAAACAACCGAACATGGACATGCACCCAATGTGGTAACAAACACGACAGAGACATAAACGCAGCCAAAAACATACACCATGAAGGATTAAAAAAAATCAAACAAAATCATTATTAATCACACATTAATTTATATGAACCGAGGGTTTCCCGGAGATCGCCTGTACCACTTACTATGCTTAGCATTAGCGGCAATTAGGCAGGAATCAATATGAAAAATACAATTACTCAATATGAGTGAGAATTGTATTATGATGAAGAAAGGAAAATATTGAAATAAAATATTTCCCTCTGTAAAAAAACTATATTTGGGTTATTACTCATACTTCACTCAAAGCAAGGTTTTCTACAGAGCCCAAAATATTATTAAATTACTTTGTAGAAATATAGATGTATTATGTCAAAATTCATATTACATTCTGATTATAAACCTTTTGGTGATCAACCTAAAGCTATTGAGTCTCTTGTTGAACACTTCAAAAATGGTGATAAAGAGCAGACACTTGAGGGTGTGACTGGTTCTGGTAAAACTTTCACTATGGCTAATGTTATTGAGCAGTTAGATAAGCCTACTCTTGTTATGAGCCATAATAAGACTCTTGCTTCCCAATTGTTTGAAGAGTTTAAGGAGTTTTTCCCTGATAATGCTGTGGAATATTTTGTCAGTTATTATGATTTTTATCAACCGGAGGCTTATGTTGCTCAAACTGATACGTTTATTGATAAGGAATCTGCTGTTAATGAGGAGATTGATCGTTTAAGACATTCTGCTACTCAGTCTCTTCTTACTCGTGATGATGTTATAGTGGTTAGTAGTGTTTCATGTATTTATGGTATTGGTAGTCCTGATGATTATGCGGAGTTTACTCTTCAACTTGAAAGTGAGCAGATTATTGGTCGTGAAGATATTTTAGGTGCTCTTGTTGAAATGCAGTATGAACGTAATGATATTGAATTTATTAGGGGTCGTTTCAGGGTTAGGGGAGATGTTGTGGAAATTTTCCCTATAAATGCTAATTATGCTCTTCGTGTTGAGTTGTGGGGTGATGAGATTGACTGCATATATAAGATTGATCCTTTGAAGGGTGATATTATTGAGGAAGTTCGTAAGGTTATTATTTTCCCTGCAAAGCATTTTGTTATTGCCCGTGAGAAACAGGATGTGGCTATTAAGAATATTAAGAAAGAGTTAGCTGAACGTGTTGCTACTTTCAAGGCTACGGGTAAGTATGTTGAGGCTCAGCGTATTGAGCAGAGAACAAATTTTGATATGGAAATGATTCAGGAGATTGGTTATTGTTCTGGTATTGAAAATTATTCTATGCATATGAATGGTAGGAAGTGGGGTGAAACTCCTTATTCGTTATTAAGGTATTTTCCTGATGATTATCTGACTATTATTGATGAATCTCATGTTACTGTTCCTCAGATTCGTGGTATGTATGAGGGTGATCGTGCCCGTAAGGAGACTCTTGTCCAGTATGGTTTCAGATTGCCTAGTGCTAAGGAGAATAGGCCTTTACGTTTTGATGAGTTTATGAAGGCTCAGAATCAGGTGTTGTATGTGTCTGCTACTCCTGCTCCTTTTGAGATTGGTAGGAGTAAGAATAAGGTTGAGCAGATTATTCGTCCAACTGGTCTTGTTGATCCTAAGCCTATTATTAGGCCTGTGAAGAATCAGGTTGATGATTTGCTTGGTGAAATCAGAAATCGTGTGGAGAAGAATCAGCGTGTCCTGGTCACTGCCCTTACTAAGAAGATGGCTGAGGATTTGACTGATTATTATATTAAGATGAATGTTAAGTGCAGGTATTTGCATTCGGAGATTACTACTCTTGAGCGTACGGAGATTATTGATGATCTTCGTCGTGGGGAGTTTGATTGTCTTGTTGGTGTTAACCTTCTCAGGGAGGGTCTTGATCTTCCTGAGGTTTCTTTGGTTGCTATTCTTGATGCTGATAAGGAGGGTTTTCTTCGTTCACAGACATCTCTTATTCAGACTATTGGTCGTGCTGCAAGAAATGTTGACGGTGAAGTTATATTGTATGCTGATAATATAACAGATTCTGTTAGAAATGCTGTAAACATTACTGAACGTAGAAGAAAAATACAACTTTCATACAATAAGGACCATAATATTGTACCTAGAAATGTTGTACGTAAACTTAAAGATAAAAAGATTAAGAGCAAAGTTGAAGACATACAAGAAATTGACAACATAACAATCGAAGAAGTTGACATGTTAATAGAAGAACTAGAAATTGAAATGAAAGAAGCTGCAGAAAAACTAGACTTTGAAAGAGCAGCAAAACTAAGAGATAGAATACAAGAATTAAAGGAGCAATAAAATGGAAAGCAAAGAAGAAATAAGAAACAGAGCAATACAAGACAGAAAAATAATAATAAAAGGAGCACGAGAACACAACCTACAAAACATAGACCTAACACTACCAAGAGACCAATTCATAGTAATAACAGGACTAAGTGGATCCGGAAAATCATCCCTAGCATTCGACACGATCTACGCAGAAGGACAAAGAAGATACGTAGAATCACTATCAGCATATGCAAGACAATTCCTTGGACAAATGGAAAAACCAGAAGTAGACTACATAGAAGGATTATCACCCGCAATATCAATTGACCAGAAAACAACAAGAGTAAATCCAAGATCAACAGTAGGAACAGTTACGGAAATTTATGACTACCTAAGACTATTATATGCCCGAATAGGAATAGCCCACTGCTACAATTGTGGAAAAGAAATATCACAACAAACACCAGGACAAATAGCCGAAGCAATAATCAACGAAAACGAACAAGAAAAAATAATACTACTCGCACCAGTTATAAAAGACAGAAAAGGAATGCATCAGAAAGTATTTGAATCATACAAAGAAAAAGGATTTGTAAGAGCAAGAGTAGATGGAGAAATACTATCATTAGACAATGAAATTAAACTAAACAAAAACAATAAACACACCATCGAAATAGTAGTTGACAGACTTAAAGTAGCAAATAATGAAAACTTCAGAAAAAGACTAGTAGAATCAGTTGAAACAGCATTAGAAATAGGAGAAGGATTAATAACAATAGCCAACAGCAACCCGGAAGTAGCTGACCAATACTATAGTGAAGCATTAGCCTGTCCTGATTGTGGAATAAATTTCACAGAAATTAGTCCAAGAATGTTTTCATTCAACAATCCACAAGCCGCATGTCCAAGTTGTAATGGTATAGGAAGCACCCTGGAAGCAGACCCTGACCTAATAGTACCAGATAAAACATTAAGTCTTCGTGATGGAGCAATCAAACCATGGAGTAATTCACAGAAAACAGACACATACTATAATAAGATGATAGCAAGTGTAGCAAACCATTACGGATTTAAACTAGATGTACCATTCCACACCTTATCCAAAAAACATCAGGACATCATATTATATGGTAGTGGAAACGAGAAAATATCATTCTCTTTTGGTTCAGGTAACAAACAGCGCAATGTAACCAAAACATTCGAGGGAGTAATCCCTTATATGAAAAGGTTATTCATAGAAACATCCTCAAGATACCGGAGAAAAGCTGCAAGAACATACATGACATTAAATGACTGTCCAACATGTCATGGAGACAGATTAAAACCTGAAATGCTTGCAGTTACAGTTGGAGATATTAACATAGCAGATTTAACAAAACTTTCATTAAGTGACAGCAGAGAATTCTTTGAAAACCTTAAATTAACAGAAAGACAAGAATTTATAGGAAAAGAAATTCTTAAAGAAATTAAGGAAAGACTTGAATTCCTTAATGATGTGGGATTAAACTACTTAACATTAGCTCGTTCATCAGGAACACTTTCTGGTGGAGAAGCTCAGCGTATAAGATTAGCAACACAGATTGGAAGTAGACTCGTAGGTGTATTATATGTCCTGGATGAACCTAGTATAGGTTTACATCAAAGAGACAATATGAAACTGATTGGCACACTTAAACATTTACGTGACATAGGTAATACTTTAATAGTTGTTGAACATGATGAAGAGACAATACTGGAAGCAGACCATGTGGTAGACATAGGTCCTGGTGCTGGTGAACATGGAGGAATCTTAACCGCCGAGGGAACACCAGAAGACATTAAAAATAATGAGAAATCACTTACTGGCCAATATTTATCAGGAGCTAAGGAAATACCTGTTCCAAAAGAAAGACATGAAGGAAACGGTAAATTCATTACAATAAATGGAGCAGAAGAAAATAATCTGAAAAATATTAATGTAAAATTCCCTCTTGGTAAATTTATATGTGTTACTGGAGTTTCAGGTTCTGGTAAAAGTACTCTTGTGAATGAAATATTATATCATGGAATTGATGAGGAATTAACCCATAAACACAAGTTTAAGGTAGGTAAACATAAAAGTATCACGGGAATAAACAATATTGATAAGATTATCGTAATAGATCAATCTCCTATTGGTCGTACGCCTAGATCCAATCCTGCAACATATATTGGACTGTTTACATACATCCGTGAATTATATGCTCAGACTGCCGAGGCTAAACAAAGAGGATATAAACCTGGACGATTTAGTTTTAATGTGAAAGGTGGACGATGTGAAGCATGTAATGGAGACGGAATTGTACAGATAGAAATGCACTTTTTGGCAGATGTTTATGTGCCATGTGAAGTTTGTGAAGGTAAACGATACAATAGGGAAACATTAAACATAAGATATAAAGGTAAAAATATTAATGATGTATTGGAGATGACTAGTGAGGAAGCACTTGAATTCTTTGAAAACATTCCTAAAATAAGAAAAAAATTACAGACACTTGTTGATGTTGGGTTAGGCTATGTTAAGCTGGGTCAGCCTGCAACTACCCTCTCTGGTGGTGAAGCTCAGAGAGTTAAACTTGCTAAGGAATTAAGTAGACAAAGTACGTCCAATACATTATATATCCTTGATGAACCTACCACGGGTCTTCATTTTGATGATATTAATCGTTTACTTAAAGTATTGATTAAATTAAGAAATCAAGGTAATACTCTTGTTGTTATTGAACATAACTTAGATGTTATTAAAACAGCTGACCATATCATTGATTTAGGTCCGGAAGGTGGAGATATGGGTGGTCAAATAGTTGCAGAAGGAACTCCTGAGGAAGTAGCTAAGACAGATTCGTATACTGGATTATATTTAAAGCCTATGCTTGAATAACAGTTGAAAAAAAGATTATAAGTTATTTATTCAATAATACTTAAACGATGTTTTTAATCCTAATCAAATGTATTATTTTATTAAATATAGGAAAATATATATATTTATCTAAGCATATTAACAAGTAGATAATATTTATTTTATTATCCGTTAGAAAAAACTAGGATTGGGATATTATGAAACTACAATTCCTAGGAACAGGCGGGGGTCGGTTCGCAACAATCAGCCAAAAAAGAATGACTGGTGGGTTTAGAATCGATGATATTGATGGCCAGAATATCCATGTAGACCCAGGACCAGGTGCTTTAGTTAGAAGCCACCAATTCGGCCTGAATCCTAGAAAAATTAACATGTTGCTAGTTAGTCACTGTCATACCGACCATTATAATGACGCAGAAGTGCTAATTGAAGCAATGACTCAGGGAATGACCAAAAAAACAGGACATGTTATTGCAAGTGATAGTGTAATTAATGGAACTGAAGAATTAGGTCCTAGTATCTCAAAATATCATCAATCAAAGCCTAAAATATCGGTTTTAAAACCGGGTGAAGTGATAAAAGAAAAAAATATTCAGATTAGGGGTACAAAAACAAATCATGGAGATCCCACTTGTGTAGGATTTAACATTAATTACAAAGGATTAAATATTAATTACACGGCAGATACCGAGTATTTTCCAGAACTAGCCGATGAACATGAAGATGCTGACGTATTAATAGGTTGTGTGATTAAAGAAGGAGAAAGAAAAATTAAGGGCCATCTAAGAACGATTGACTTTGAAGAGCTAGTTAGAGAAGTTCAACCAAGAATTGCTATAATGACCCATTTAGGCGTTAACTTAATTATGAATAATCCTTTCCAAAATACGAGGATAATCACCAAGAATACTGGTGTTAGAACAATTGCTGCAACTGACGGGTTAACTATGAATTTAGACCAATTCATATAAAATTATTAATATGAAGAAATAGTAATAGTTAATTTGTTAGTTAAATTTTTTTTTAATATAAATGCCCTGATGGCTCAGCCCGGCACAGTACCTGACTCGTAATCAGGGGATCGGGGGTTCAAATCCCCCTCGGGGCTTATAATTTAAATTTTATCGGGATGTATGAATCCTGCTCTTATCATATGATCAACAAGAACCATATTACAAGCAGATTCTGCTACAGTTGTGATTCTAGGACATATGCATGGATCATGTCTGCCTTCTATTTCTATTATTGATTGCTTGTTTTCTTCCAGGTTAACTGTTTTTTGAATACCGCTTACAGATGGAGTTGGTTTAACTGTAATTTTTAATATTATAGGCATACCATTTGACATTCCACCAAGTATTCCTCCAGAATTATTGGTTTCTGTTTTTATAATATCATTTTCCAGTATGTATTGGTCATTATATTCTTTTCCAGTTAATTGACTGCTCTGAACACCTAATCCTATTTCCACAGCTTTTACTGCTCCAATGTTCATTAATGCTTTTGCTAAATCACCATCAAGTTTATCAAATACTGGTTGACCAAGTCCTACAGGGACGTTATCTATAATTATTTCTACTACCCCACCTACTGAATTTCCATCTTTTTTTGCTTCAAGTATTCTTTCTTCCATTTGAGCAGCCTTTTCAAGGTCTGCACAGCGTACATTATTCTTTGTAATGTTTTCTTTGATTTCATCTAATGTGAATTTTTTATCTGTTTTTATGTTATGAATTGCTGTTACGTGTGCTGTTGTTGATATATCATATTGTTCCAGTATTTTTTTACTTACTGCTCCTCCTATGACATGTCCTATGGTTATTCGTCCACTTCCTCTTCCTCCACCACGATAGTCATAGTTTTCGTATTTTTTTTGCCAACAGTAGTCTCCATGTCCTGGTCTTGGATTGTTTTTTAGGTTTTCATAGTTTTTACTGATTTGGTCCTTGTTTCTGATTATAGCTGTTAGTGGTGTTCCATCTGTTTTTCCATTGAATATTCCTGAGAGTATTTCTACTTGATCTTTTTCGTCACGTGCTGTTGTTATGTTGCTTGTTCCTGGTCTTCTTTTGTTTAGTTCTTCTTGTATGTCTTCTCTGCTTATTTTTATTCCTGCTGGACATCCATCAATTGTTGCTCCCAGTGCTGTTCCATGGCTTGCTCCGAAAGTTGTTACTTTAAATATTTCTCCTGTTGTATTTGATGCCATTATCTTTTACCTCTTGTTATTGTTTTCATCTAAATAGTTTACTGATTGAATTATTGATTCCTGCACATTTGGTATGTGTTTTTCTAGGAAGTTTATTATTTCATTTGATATTGTTTCATCATATTTTTTTGTTTTTTTGTAGTTTATATTGTTTGTTGTTGCCCAGTCGGTTATCCATTGGTGTGGAACGTGAGTTAATGGATATATCCTGTTTTCTTCCAGTTTGTTTGTTATTTGTTCTGCATTTGTCATTAAATCTATGTATTTTATTGTAAAGTCATCTAAGCAATTGTTACTTACGATTATATGTTTTTTTTCTTTTTTGTCGGTTATTTTTATTCCATATTTTCTTTTGTATGGTTCTAGGAGGATGTATAATAGTATGTTTTCTATGCTTTCATCATTTTTTATGTATAATGTTTGTCGTGGTTTTATCTGATTTTTTACTGTTCTTGACACTTTTATGCATATTTTCTGGAATATTTTTGATCGTATGATATTTATTTGTGGATATAATTCCTGGAATTCTTCTTCTTTTTTTCTGGAAAATTTTGAGAATTTAAGATTGTTTATATAGATATTGTCTTTGTATAAGCTTATAAACCTTGTATCGACTCCTATCTTGTTTAATGTTTTTATTATTGTTTTTTCTTCTGTGTTCATTTTTAATCATTGTTGTAGTTTTTTTATTAGTTCATTTGTTGTTTTTATATCATATTGTCCTGGTGCTGATTCTTTTGTTATTGAAGCGTATGTTACTGGTGAACCCATTATTGGTGCCATTATCCTCGTGTATGCTCCTAGTTGTCCCATGCTTATTCCTATAATTCCATTGTTTTGCATTATTAATTTTATCAGGGTATATGTGTCTTCTTTTGTGTTGGGTTGTACTGCTATTTTTGGTATGTCTCCAATTTTAGTGGCTTGATTTACTAGTTCTTGTAGTTTTTCGATTGTTGGTGTTTTTTGGAAGTTATGGTATGATATTATTGTTTTGTTTGCTTTGTTGATTACTTTTTGTCTGAGTGTTGTTTCTGTCATTAATTCTATGTCTGTTATTTCGACTAGGGGAGCGTTTTCTTCTAATATTTTTATTCTTTCTTTTTCGGTTCCCTTGAAGTATCCTCCCTCTTTGGGTGTTCTGTTTGTTAGGATTATTGGTATGGGTGTTATTTCTTTTATTGCTTTTATTATTTTTGTTGCTTTTTCTGAGTTTATTTCTTGTATTGTATCTAATCTAAGTTCAATATATCCTAGTTCTTCATTTGTTATTTGTTTAACTGTTTGTATAACTTTTTCCTGGTTTTCTTCTACTATTGAAGCACACACTACTGTTTTTATTTTAATCTACTCCCATTCTAATATTTTTGTATTATGTATTATTTTTCTTGGTAATGACTAAAAAAAATTATGTATGATTAATTAAAGATATTTATATAATTCTTTTTTGTGAGGTTATTATATGAAAATGCTTTGTCATGGAATTGACATATCAGATAATGATGTTTCCTGTAGTGATTCGTTGATTGAAAATGTTGAGAAGAGTTTATATAAGATTAGGGATGCTGGTGCTATTCATGCATTATTAAGTAATGTTACTGGTGATGATATTGTTATCACTGCTATTATTGATGATGATTCCTTGTTAGAATCTGTTAATCAAGCTATTTTTGAGTGTTTTAAGGAGAATGCTCTTGGTTTTGATGATTTGAATGGTGTTAGTTTAAGACGTGAAGATGCTGGTGAGGGCATATCTTATGTTGAGCTTGATTTGGATGATAATTTTATTCCGGATGCTGTTGTGATTAGTTTTGACACTTATTGTGGTGAGTATTTTGTAGGTAATGTTGCGGAGAGTGCTGTGAGAGCTGCTAGTGGGATGGATGATGTTTATAGTGTTAAATCTAGTGTAGTGAATGGTATTACTCATATACCTGGTGTTGGTTTTGTTTCTAATGAGACTGATGATCCTGTGGTTGTTGCTAATGTTACTAATGTTGAACAGGTGGGTGTTGTTGCTGGTGCTATGGTTGGTGCTATTCTTGGTAATAAAAATACGTATCTTGTTAAAAGGCACACTCCTATAAATGTTATACCTGGGAGTGTTATTTTTTCTGTTAGTGCAATTATGAATGGTAATATTATTGATTTGGCTGAAAGTTTTATGTTTCGTAGTAGGATTATGAATAAATAATTGTACCTCTTTATTTTATATAATTTACTTTTTTTCATTAAATATTTTTTATATTTTGTAAATGTTTAATTATATTTTATTATTATTAGAAATTATCTATTTTTATTAAGAGATTATAATTTTTTGTTACAACATTAAAAGAAAGTTTTTATATTACTTTAAACAGATAGAAAAATAAGGTAATTAATCATAGAAAATATAATGATATAAAATAGATTATCAATATTAATAATTTTTTAGGAGAATGTTAAATTGATTTTATTAGATGAAAACACAAAAGCAATAGTTCAAGGAATAACAGGAAAACAAGGAAGATTCCATACAAAAGAAATGATAGAATATGGAACAAACATAGTAGCCGGTACCAGTCCTGGAAAAGCTGGACAAACAGTTGAAGGAGTACCAGTATACAATTCCATCGAGGAAATCAAAAAATACCATCCAGACATCAACGCAAGTATCATATTCATCCCAGCACCATTTGTAAAGGATGCAGCATTTGAAGCAATAACACAAGTCGACCTAGTGATAATAATAACAGAACATATTCCAATCCACGACACAATGGAAATTGTTAAATATGCAAAAGAAAACAACACAACAATCATAGGTCCAAACACCCCCGGTATTATTACACCAGGAATAGGTAAACTAGGAATTATGCCAACACACATATTCAACAAAGGAAAAATAGGACTAGTATCTAGAAGCGGAACATTAACCTATGAAGTAGCAAGTCAAATAACAGATGCAGGATTAGGTCAAAGTACATGTTTAGGTGTTGGAGGAGACCCAGTAACAGGTATGGACTTTATTACAGCACTAAGAAAATTTGAAGAAGACCCAGAAACAGAACAAATAGTGTTACTAGGAGAAATCGGTGGAATAGCAGAAATTAAAGCAGCAGAATATGCTGAAAAACACGTTACAAAACCAGTCATATCATTCATAGCCGGAGTGTCCGCACCACTAGGAAAACGTATGGGACACGCAGGAGCAATTATTGAAGGTACTGATGGAACCGCTCAAAACAAGAAAGAAATATTAGCACAACATGGAATAAAAGTAGCAGATAAACCAAGTGATATTGTAGACTTACTAAAAGAAAATATATAATACCTACTCTATAAAATCATCCCTAACATTCATAATGTATAGAACAATAATAAATCTATACACTTTACTAATTTTTAACCAAAAAAAATATTTAACAAATAATTTCATATTAATCCAAAAACAAATAAGATAACAATTTTATAAAACAACATTATAAAGGAAGCATTAAAATGAATTTAAATACAGATGAAATAATTGAAAAATTAGATTCTGGTGAAATAAGAATTCACGAAATAGAAAAATATGCAGAAAATGCAAACCAGGCCACAGACATTAGACGCAAATACATTGAAAACAAGTCAGGCACACAACTAGAACATATAGGAAAATACTCCATTGACATGACACTAACAGCACAAAAAAATATAGAAAACCAAATAGGAACCATACAAGTACCAGTCGGAGTTGCAGGACCAGTAATCATAAACACAGAAGAAGATGAAAAAATAGAAACATATGTTCCCATGGCAACAACAGAAGGAGCATTACTTGCCAGCGTAAACAGGGGATGTTCAGTTATAAGAAAGTCAGGAGGATGCTCAGTATCAATACTTAATAATCAAATGACAAGAGCACCAGTTATTAAGACCAAAAATGTACATGATGCAAGTAAACTAAAAAAATGGATCGAAACACACTTTGATGAAATTAAAAAAGTTGCTGAAAGCACAACAAACCATGGAAAACTCATAAAAATTGATCCAATAGCAATCGTAGGTAAACTAGTATATCCACGTTTTGTATATGAAACTGGAGACAGTATGGGAATGAACATGGTGACAATTGCTACCCAAGAAGCAATTAATTTTATGGAAAAAGAGAATGATATCCATGTAATAGCTCTTAGTGGTAACTTCTGTGTTGATAAAAAACCATCAGCTCTCAATATGATTGAAGGAAGAGGAAAAAGTCTGGTTGCAGAAGTAACAGTTCCTAAGGAAATTGTTGAAAAAACATTGAAAACTACTCCCGAAGCAATTGTGGAAGTAAATTATGCTAAAAACTTGGTAGGTTCTGCTATTAGTGGAAGTTATGGTTATAATGCACATTTTGCCAATATGGTTGCAGCAGTATTTCTAGCATGTGGTCAAGACCCTGCCCATGTTGTTGAGGGAAGTATTGGAATTACCACTGCTGAAGATGTGGATGGCGATTTATACTTTAGTATCACTTTACCTGATTTGCCTGTTGCTACTGTTGGTGGAGGTACAAGACTTGAAACTGCTACTGAATCAATGAACATTATGGATGTGAAGGGTAGTGGCAAGGTTAATAAATTTGCTTCTATCGTTGCAAGCATTGTTCTTGCAGGTGAATTATCATTAGTTGGTGCTTTAGCTGCCGGACATTTGGCAAGAGCACATAAAGAATTAGGCCGATAATTTGGAGAATTTGATTAAAAATGAAGATTACTTTAAGAAAAATTATTAGAGATTATATTGCTTTAAGTAGATATGTTGCTTTAGGTTCCCTTGACGGTATTTTAACTGTTCTCAGTATTTCATTAACGGCTGCTTTGATGGGTATTTCAACGGGTGGTAACGTTAATCCATGGACTGTTGGTCTTACAGGCCTTAGTGGTGGTATTGCTATTGCTTTAAGTAATGGTTTTGGTTCTTATGTTGGTGAACATGCCGAGGAAGGAAAAATTATACGGGATTTGGAAAATCAAATGCTCCTTAAGGAACGTAAACTTGATGATACTGTTATTCATGAACAGGCAAAATATAGAGTATTTATGAGTATGTTGACTCATGGTTCTGCAAGTTTTCTTGGTTCTTTTATTCCTTCAATACCATTTTTCATATTTGGTGACATTTATACTGCAATTACTGCAACATTAATTGTTTGTTTTGTCATGTTAACTGTTCTTGGCTGTTATCTTGGTAAGATTGCTCGTGAAAGCATGTCAAAAACTGCTCTACAGATTATTGGTGTTGGGGTTTTGATTGTTATCATAAGTTTCCTTATGGGTGGTGGTCATGGATAAGCAATTTATATGCTTATTTCCAGGAAACTCCCCTATTATTAATCTATTTTTTAATAAAAGACACATTGTTATCCGTATTAGTTTATTGTTGATGTTTTATTTTTTAAAAAACTTATATTTAAATTATTATTATCGTTTATTCTAATCATTTAATAAATAATGTTAAATTTCATTATCATTTAATGTACTTTGAATTTTAATATACCTAAACCAATAAGTTTATTAACTATGTGGACAAATTTAATACTGTAAGGGATTTGATGTAAATAGCTAGGAAAAAAATTTTTTTTGAATAAATTCATTCACCACTTGAATTGTTAAAAAAAATCACCCTACATCAAACCCCCCTACACATCCTAAACACTAATTTTAAACAACATTCTTAAAAATACTTATTATACCAATAACAAATAATTATACATTAATTAGTTAGGGTAAATCAAAATATCCAAACAAAATAATAACATTAATAGGAGAATTATAATGATAAGATGTATTTCATGCGGAGCAGAATACGACGATGATGAAATAATATATACCTGCGAATGTGGATCAATACTAGAAGTAGTAACAGAAGTAGATAACATACCAAAAGAAACATTCGAAAACAGAAGAGACAACATATGGAAATATAAAGAATTTTTACCAGTAAATGCTGACAACAGAATCAGCCTAGACGAAGGAGGAACACCATTCTGTAAATGTGAAAAAATAGGTGAAGAACTAGGCGTAGATTTATATGTTAAAGTAGAAGGATCAAATCCAACCGGAAGTTTCAAGGACAGAGGAATGAGTGTAGGAACAACAAAAGCAGTTGACCTAGGAGTAAGCATGATAGGATGTGCATCCACAGGAAACACCTCCGCATCATTATCAGCTTATGCAGCACGTGCAGGACTAAAATGTGCAGTATTATTACCTTCAGGAAAAGTAGCACTAGGAAAACTAGCACAAGCAATGTTCCATGGAGCAAAAGTATTCGGAGTAGATGGAAACTTCGATGATGCACTAGAAACAATTACCCAACTAGCATTAAACGGAGAATTATACCTGCTTAACTCAATAAACCCATACAGACTAGAAGGACAAAAAACAATAGGTATGGAAATAGTACATGATCTTGGATGGCAATCCCCCGATAGAATAGTACTGCCAGTTGGAAATGCAGGAAACATATCCGCAATATGGAAAGGAATAACAGAATTTAAAGAAGCAGGATACATAAAAGACACTCCTATGATGACAGGAATTCAAGCAGTAAACAGTGCCCCAATAGCAAATGCAGTGAAAGCTGGAAAAGAAGAAGTAACACCAGTAGAAAACCCAGAGACAATAGCAACAGCTATAAGAATAGGAGCACCTGTAAGTAGTGTTAAAGCTATGAGAGCAATAAAAGAATCCAATGGAACAGCAGATACTGTAACTGATGATGAAATATTAGATGCACAGAAATATCTTGCAAGAACAGAAGGTATTGGAGTAGAACCTGCAAGTGCAGCATCCATAGCAGGACTAAGAAAACTAGTGGAAAATGGTGAAATAGACAAAGGTGAACGTGTAGTCTGTGTAGTAACAGGACATGTACTTAAAGATCCTAATGTTGCAATAGATGCATGTGAAGAACCAACCCAAGTATCTTCAGACCCTGAAGAAATTAGAAGAGTTTTACAAACAATGTAAAAACTCTCTTTTTAACCACCCATTCTTTTTAAATAAATTACAAATGGAAGTATTCCATATGAAAGATCTTAAACAAATTTTTACTAAAACTTACACCAGAGAATACTTCTCCAGAAACAAGAACTTAATAATATTATCATTAATTATTTTTATAGGCTGAGTGTTGGCATAAATTCGTTTTTGTAATACTTTTTATGTAGATGAAACTTTTTTTTTAGTATGATTGTTAAGTATGTATAGGAATATGAAATATATTACTTATCAAGACCCCCTCTGATTACTTACCAAGACCCCCTTGATTACTTACCAACTGCTCTTGGATTAAACTTATATACATTTTATTCTATAATTTATATTATCGAAGTCATAGAATTGTTATTTATGAAATTCTTTTCTTGATTTTTCGGTTTTAAAGTTAATGGAGTGAAATAAGCAGTATTAATTATTATGATAGATGAAAATTGTATATATTTAACTCAAAGTACTCTTATTCGAGGTCTTTCTAAGAAACAATTCAATGTTTTAGTGGATATTTCATTGAAATTAAATAAATTAAGAAATAATGCTATAAAAACTACTAAATTAGACAAATGTGCTGATGATAAACATTTTAAACAGTTGAATTTCAAATCAATAATCACTAAAGTTAAAACCGAATTCAGTAAAGATTATTCACTTATTCAAGCCCATATAGCAAACAATGTTATTAAAAAGCATGTTGAATCTTTTAATTCCTATGTGGCATTAACAAATAAAAGCATCGATAATGAATATAAACGACCATCAAATAAACCTAAAACCAGAGATAACCGTTTACATAATATCCTAATACCACAGGAGTCAATAACTTCTTCCAAGAAAAAATTAGCCCAGGGTTACATCGAATTACCCTTAAGCAGAGAATATAAAAAACAATTAAAATCCAAAGATTGCAGACCACGTATTAGAATTCCTGAAAATATACGTGACAAAAAGATTATACAAGTAGAAATTATACCACTAAAAAATGGACAAACGTTTAAAGCCAATTTCACATACAAAATGAAAAAAGAGCCCCTAAATTTAGACGAAAGTAAAATGATGGGTATTGATTTGGGTGTTAATAATTTTGCAAGCATTGTTACAAGTGAAGGGACCCCATACATTGTGGGCGGGCGATTTTTAAAAAATCAAATAGCCTTCAAATGCAAAAAAACAGCACAATACCAATCAATACTAAACAAACAGGGACTAAAAACATCCAAACGAATACAAAAAATAAACACCAAATTTAAAGCAATACAAAACAACTTCCTAGATCACACAACCAAATTCATAATAGAAACATGCAAAAAACAAGACATAGGAACCATAATACTCGGATACAACAAAAACTTCCAATACGAAACAGATATGAGAAAAAAACAAAACCAAATATTCACACAAATAGCTTTCAAAAAATTCATAAACAAACTAAAAACACAATGCCAAAAATACGACATCAAACTAATTATTACCGAAGAATCCTACACAAGCAAAAGCAGTTTCCTAGACAACGACATACTACCAACCTACAAAACAAACGAAGAAAAAAAAGAGGAATATAAATTTAAAGGAAAACGAATAAAAAGAGGACTCTATAAAACAAACACCGGAACATTAATAAATGCAGATATCAACGCAGCATGTAACATCATACGTAAAAGTAAGCAGAACTTCCCCAAGGAACGACTGTATAAGTGGGCACGGACTGCCCCAGAGAAAATCAAAAAAATACAAGACCATTTTCAAAAATAAACAATAAAAGAAAATGGTATTGTTACATTT
Organism: Methanosphaera sp. ISO3-F5; assembly: GCF_034480035.2. NCBI lineage: Archaea > Methanobacteriati > Methanobacteriota > Methanobacteria > Methanobacteriales > Methanobacteriaceae > Methanosphaera > Methanosphaera sp. ISO3-F5. The sequence continues at coordinate 606,749 of NZ_CP118753.2, read as the reverse complement.
GATTTGAACAAAGACATAATACAGGTTATCATTTTGAAAAAAAAGGTTAATATTTTTTCAAGTATTACTTTTTTTCTCTTGAAACTAATTTATGCCAAGTCTCAGGCTCTATAATCATAGGAGCAGTATTTAATAAAAGCTTTGAAGCAATAGTAACCGAGATTATCAGACAAATGCTAAAGGAAATTTCTATGGAATCCGTTAGTGAAAATGTTGTAAGCTTATTTGTGAACAATATTACTGCAAATCTGGTGATTCTTGCGGGTGGAATAATATTCTCATTATTATCCATATTTGCAATAATAGTAAATGGTATTCTGATTGGATATGTTTATACATTAACAACACCCCTAATATTCCTTGTTGGAACAGTACCTCATGGAATATTTGAAATAACCGCACTGATATTGTCATTAACAGGGGCATTTATAATAACAAAGACTGAACTACTTTGTATTCAGGCATTATTTGCAGGGAATTTAAGTTCACAGGTAGAGAATATGAAAATTTGCTTCAAAGACATAATATTTACTATTGTAGTATCATTTGTACTATTAGTATTTGCAGCAATTATTGAAGCAGCAGTTACACCATTACTTTTAAGTATGGTTGTATAATGAGGAAGAATTATTATGTTAGTAATTATTACTGGAACTCCAGGTACAGGAAAAACGTCAGTTACATCTAAACTAAGAGAGAAGATTGATGCTACATTTATTAGTATAAACAGTTTGCTTGAGGATTATGATCTTAATTTAGGTACTGATGAAAAAAGAGGGTATAAAATTGTTGATACTGATAAAATGGTGCCAGTTGTTGATGCTATTGTCAGAGATTCTCAGAAGGAACTGATAATTTTTGAAGGTCATTTGGCACAGGATTATCCTAATGCAGACTTGGTTATTGTATTAAGATGTGATCCGCTTATTCTTAGGGATAGGTTAAATACTCGTGATTGGAAAGATGAAAAGATACAGGAGAATGTTTCTGCTGAGATACTTGGAATTTGTACATCAGAAAGTTATGAAACATATGGTGACTGTATACAAGAGATTGAAACAAGCAATAAAAGTATTGATGAGTTGGCAGATGAGATTGTTGATGTTATTAATGGTGATGTGTCTTTTAGTTTAGGAGAAATTGATTATTTAGCAGATTATTTCCAAATGTTATAGTATTATATTATATTGTAAATATAATCATCACCATCAAAATTTCTAGAAATATGTGATTGGTTTTGTGGTGTTTAATCTGTTCTGTTATTAATACTTTTCTATTTTTTATTTTTTTATCCCTCATTTATTACTTTAATTGTTGTTTGTATTATTGTTTATACCTGTTTTATGGGGTTTATTATTTTGTCTATCTTTTATGGGCATAACATATTTAAGTAATTGATTACATAAATTATATTATTATTCTTAAGTTTACTATCTAGATTTTATGTATTTTTCATAATTTCATTCCTTGCACTTAAGAAGAATATTCTATATTTTTTAGAGGATTAGATATTTTTGAGTAGAAGAAAACGACCAAAGTATGTTAATAAAATAGCATTAGAAAGAATGCAGATTTTATTTAATCAGGCTGAAAAAGAGTTTTCATCTCACCCAGAACGTTCTGATCGTTATGTTAAGTTAACTCGTAATATCTCTACTAAATATAATATAACATTACCTTATTATTGGCGAGGAAGGTTTTGTAAAAATTGTAATAAATTCCTTAAACCAGGGGCTAACTTAAGAGTAAGACTTTCTGGTAATACAATTACCCGAAAATGTCTTGAATGTGGTAACTTAACTAAAGTTCCTTACACTCATAAGAAAAACTAGGTTAAAATATTAATTATTTGGAGTCATGATAATTTGAGCAAAGTCCAGAGTAGAAAAGAAATAATGAGAAATTCTTTAAATGCAGTTGAAATTAATATTGGTAAGAATGGTATTAATGAAAATGTTATTGAAGAAATCAAACGTCAGTTAAAGAATGGTGAAATTGTTAAGATTCGTTTTTCTAGAACTATTGCATCCAATAAGGATGAGTTTTTAGAAGAAATTGTTTCAGCTACAAAATCCAAGTTAATTGATGTTCGTGGTAATGTTGCAGTATTATATAAGAGAAAATAATTATCTCTATTAAGTATAGGCAATTTTTTAAAAATAAAACATTATAATTTAATAGGAGGCTAATTAAACAATGACAACAGCATTCGATGTACCTGCTGAAAGTTTAATCAGCGCATTAAGTGAAGATTTTAAAGAAAATGATAAAATAAACGCACCAGCATGGTCACAGTTTGTTAAAACTGGTGTTCACAAAGAACGCAGACCTGAAAACCCAGATTGGTGGTATGTAAGAACAGCAGCTTTATTAAGAAGAGTTTATATGGATGGTCCAGTAGGACTTAGCAGATTACAAACCAAATATGGTGGAAACAAAGACAGAGGAACCAGTCCTGAAAAATTCAGAAAAGGAAGTGGATCCATCATAAGAACTGCTTTACAACAACTTGAAGAAGCAGGTTACGTAGTTAAAACAGAAGAAGGTAGAGCTGTATCACCTGCAGGTCAATCTTACTTAGATAAAAAAGCTGCTGAAATCATAAAAGATATTCCTGAATTATCAAAATACTAATTAAATTATTTTGGTATGATACTAAAACAAAAGGGAGTTGTATTAAATGAGTGAACTTGACGAAATTAGACGTAGAAGAATGGAACAACTTCAACAACAGCAAATGGCTGCTCAACAACAGCAAGGTACTAATTACCAACAAATGCAACAAGAAGAGCAGATGAGACAACAGTATGAAGCGCAAAAGAAAAATGCACTTAGACAGATTTTGTCCCCAGAAGCACGTCAAAGACTCGCTAACTTAAGATTAACAAAGGCAGAACTAGTTAATGCAATTGAAATGCAACTAATTCAAATGGCACAATCTGGTAGAATACAGATTCCAGTTAGTGATGCTACATTAAAACAAATCTTAAGAGAAACAACTAATACTAAACGTGAAATTCATATCACAAGAAAATAATCTTTTTCATATTATATGATATATCGTGTATTTTTATGAAGACAGCTGTATTATATAGTGGCGGTAAAGATAGTTCATTAATGGCCGTTATTTTGGATAAACTTGGTTATGATGTTGAATTAATAACCATTAACTTTGGTGTTTTTAATTCATCCAAGCCAGCAATAGAATCAGCAAACAGTTTAGGATTTAAGCACAGAGTATTGAAGTTAGATACTAGTATTTTAAATACTGCTGTGGATATGATAATTGAAGATCAATTTCCTAATAATGGAATTAACCATATTCATCATGAGGTTATTGAGTATTTAGCTGATGAGTTTGATTTAATAGCTGATGGCACTAGACGTGAAGACAGAATTCCTAAGCTTACACAGAATGAGATTCAAAGTTTAGAGGATAGGAAGAATGTCCAGTATGTTAACTTAACAGGTATTGGTTATAAGACAATCAATGATACTAGTGACAGATTATTTAATCTCCAAAAGGCTGAGAGTGATATTCATAATAGTTCAGATTATGAGATGGAAATTAGAGTATTGCTTGAAGAGAAGGGACAGAACATTAATGAAATATTTCCCCAGCATATTCAATCAAGAGTTATAGGATGGAAGTAAAAATGAGTCGTAACAAAAATTTACCAAAAAAATTAAGATTAGCTAAAAAAGGCAAACAAAACAGAAGAGTTCCTATATTTGCTATGATAAAAACATCAAGAAAATTAAGAACTCATCCAAAAGCTAGACAATGGAGAAGAAGCAAAATTAAAGTATAAGCTTTTAGAGTTTATCTTTGATTTTTATATAATTTATAGGAGCGTATTAGAATGGAAAGAATTTACACAATTCCTCTTAGAGATGTAAAAAGAGTACCTAGAACTAAAAGGTCACCAAAAGCAATGAGATACATCAGAGAATTCATTCAAAAACATATGAAAGCTGAAGATGTTATAATTGACACAGCTGTTAACGAAAAAATTTGGGAAAGAGGACGAGAAAAAATCCCATCAAAAATTAAAGTTAAAGCTGTTGAAGAAGACGGTACAGTAGAAGTAACATTAGTAGATGAATAATTTTTTTACTAAATGCTAACTATGAGATTATTATGTTATCTATTTTCTTTATCATAAATTACGAGTTACTAAAGAAGTAGATAATAATGTATACATGTACAAGAGAACTTAATCAACTCTCTTCCCTACTTAAATATAATTTAGAATGTTTGAGAGGTGGGCATTTTAATTATATTGATACATATTTAATAAAACTCACAGATGGAGTGATAAAATGATACAAAGATTCGATATTGATGGAAATCCTAATTTAGGTGTTTCTATACTTGCAAAAGATAATGTTGCTATAGTTTCACAGGGACTCCAAGATACATATTTAAAAAGTATCGAAGAAACTTTACAAGTACCAATAATAAAAACGCCAATCTGTGGTAGTAATCTAGCAGGAGCATTAATGGCTGGAAATTCTAACGGTCTACTTGTATCACCATATGTCTTTTCACATGAATTAGATATACTAAGTGAACATGATATTAACGTGGAAATAATACCAGACAAATTAACTGCAATAGGTAACATTATTGTAGCTAACGACAATGGAGCTATTGTAAATCCAGAATTGTCAAGTGATGCAAAGAAAATCATCAGAGATACCTTAGATGTGGAAATTGTAGAAAGTACCATAGCCGGTCTGGATATTGTTGGTTCAACAATTGCAGCAACCAATAAAGGTGCTTTAGTTCATCCTGATGCAACAGATGAAGAACTAGACTTAGTTGAAGATGTATTAGGAGTACCTGCAGAGATTGGTACAGTTAACCGTGGAGTAAAACTCGTAGGAGCATGTATCATTGCAAATTCTAACGGAGTTATTGTAGGAAATAAAACTACAGGACCCGAACTAGCAAGGATTGATCAAGTATTCAACTTATTTGAGGGAACATTATGAAAACAAAAATATTTAGAGTAAAAGGAAAACTTTTAGATGTTGATAAGACCAAAGTATTCACAAGAGAATTAAAAGCAATAAAAGTAGAAGATGTTGAAGAAAAATTATATTCTGAATTTGGTAGTAAACACAGATTAAACAGAGACCAAATCATCTTCGACGATATCTCTGAAATATCAGCAGATGAAGTAACTGATCCTATCGTAAAAAGTTTATTATAAACTTCATGGTACACTATAAATAGGAGTGTGTTCCAATGGAAGATAGACAAAAATTAGAACAAATGGTTAAGGAGATTAATCAGTTACAACAACAAGGGGAAACAATCACCCAACAGATTGAACAATTAAACGTATCATTAAATGATATTCGCTCTGCCCAGGAAGCTGTTAAAGGAATTAAAGGAGCTACCGGAAAAGAAACCTTAATTCCAATAGGAGCTGGATGTTTCATCACAACAGAACTTAAAAATGAAGATATTATTGTTGGCGTAGGTTCTGATGTAGCAATAAAAAGAAGCAGAGAAGAAACTGAGGAAACTCTTAAACAAGACAAAGAAGAAGTAGAAAAATTAATCAGATCATTAACTGAACAATTACAGAAAATTAATGATTACATTACTCAAAGAAGACCAGAAGTAGAAAGATTAATGAAAGAAACAGGAGTACAATAATTACTCTATGTATCCTACTTTCTTTTATTTTAACCACCAACATTAAACTCATATTTTTAGATATCACTTATTTTGAAAGACGCTATTTTCATTTTAATAAAAAAATAAATATTGAATATTACCATAAATAACATTTAATTATAATTAAATTGGAGGATAACTTCCATGGATGAAAATGAAATAGTGACAGTTACTTGGATTCCACTGATACTAATATCCCTAGCCACCTTCATAATTACCCTAGATTCTACATTCATGAACGTGGCAATATCACAGTTAGTATCCGATTTGAATACAACAGTCAGCACAATACAATTAATTATTAGTTTTTATACATTAATTACCGCATCATTAATGTTAGTTGGATCAAAACTACAAGATATTATAGGAAAAAAGAAAGTATTCCTTCTTGGTGCAGGAATATATGGTATAGGTGCATTAATTGCATCAATCAGTCAGAATGCATTAATGTTATTCATAGGATGGTCATTACTAGAGGGAATTGGTGGATCATTAATGACACCTGCAACTATATCAATAGCTAGTCAAACATACAAAAAAGATAAACGTACCCTTGCATTAGCAATAATAAGTGCAATGGCCGGAATTGCTGCTGCAGTAGGACCATTATTTGGTGGTGTAGTAACCACATTTCTTACATGGAGATATGGTTTTATAATAGAATTAATAATCATAGTAATAGTATTCCTATTCTCTGGTAAGATTGAGGATTTCAAACCTTCATTAACTATGAAAGACTTTGATATAACCGGTTCAATACTATTAATATTCGGATTAATTACATTTGTACTTGGTATTCTCCTGTTAGAAGAGCATGTATTCATAACCATTGCATTAGTACTCATATCATTAGTAGTGTTATACTTGTTTGCTTCATATGAGTACGGTATTAAAAAACAGGATAAAACACCAATACTTGATATTAACATGCTTAAAGTTCGCAACTTAAGTGTTGGAACAATTATACGATTAATAACTAGTCTTGCTATGGGCGGTTCATTATTTGCAATATCTTTATTTTTACAGAGCGTATTGCGACTGGATGCTTTCTCAACCGGTCTGAACTTATTGCCTGCAACTATAGGATTGTTATTAGCATCAATAATTGCCCCTAAACTTACGGTTAAGATTAATCATAAGAATATTATGACATTAGGATTTTTAATTTCAATGTTTGCGTCCACAATTCTTTCAACTCAGTTTGGAGTTAACACAACATTTAATACTATTGCACCAGGAATGTTCTTATTCGGATTTGGTTTAGGATTTATATTGGCATTAGGAATGGATATTTCCTTAGTTGGTACTAATGATGAAAATCAGAATTCTGCTTCAGGTTTGTTATCTACAGGACAGACATTAGGTACTTCTATGGGTACTGCAATAATTGGTTGTATTCTTATTGTTGGTGCTACTTGGGGATTACATGATGCTGTTAATACTTATGCTCCTGGCCAGGTTAGTGATGAACAATTCCATGCTGAAAGTCAGGAATATCTTCAGAAGGTGGGACATGTTAATGTTACTGAATTACGTGGAGACACCAGTATTAAGGAGAAAGTGGTTAATACTGTTTTGACTGATGCTATGAAATTAGTTATGAGTGTTACTTCGATTCTTTTAGCATTGGGTCTTTTGTTTACTTTAACATTAAATGATGTTAAATTATATCAGATTAAACGATTAAAAAAATAAGTTATTATACTATTTTTTTGATCATAACCTCTTTTTTTTGAAAATTTTATTATTAGCTATTTCGTATTTATAATTACTTATTTTACTTAGAAAATACATATTATAATTTAATAATATCTAAAATTTATAAGGATTGTGAAAACTTGTTTGATTTTCTAAGAAAAAAATTAAATAAAACAATTAAAGATGCATCTGACAGCATACCTGAAGAAGAATTACCAGAATCACAGATTAGTGACCAATTAGATAACCTAGAATCAGGGCTTCAAGAAATAGAAGACAAATATTCTGAAGATAAAACAGAAGAAGTTGAAGAAAAAGTTGAAGAAACTGCTGAAGAACCTTCAGAGAGTATTGAAGAAAAACAAGAAGATAAAACACCAGAAGACAAAGCATCAGAAGATATAGAAAAAGAAGAAGAAGAAACAACCACGGATGAAGAAACTGTAGAAACTAGTGTCACAGAAGAGGAAGAAGTCACATCAGAAGAAGAAACCAGTACCTCAGAAGAAGAATCAAAACCTGAAGAAAAAGTTGAAGAAACTGAAGAAAAAGAAGAGAAAAAAGGATTTTTCGGATTTTTAAGAAGAAACAAGGAAGAACCTAAAGATAAAAAAGAAGACGAAAAAACAGAAGAAAAAACCGAACCTGAAAAAGTAGAAGAAAAACCTGTTGAAGAAGAAAAAGAAGAAGAAGTCAGTGAAGTTAAAGAAACAGCTGAAGAACCTCAAGAAAAAGAAGAAAAAGAAGAGAAAAAAAGCAGATTCGGATTCTTAAAAAGAGACAAAAAAGAAGAACCAAAAAAAGACAAACCAGCTTATGAAGGTGAAGAAGAAAAAGGCGGAGCCTTCTCATTCATAACCAAGAAAACAATAAAAGAAGAAAACATATCCAAAATACTGGAAGACCTTGAATTCTCACTCATAGAAGGAGATGTTGCATTTGATGTAGCTGACAGAATAGTTGAATCTGTTAAAGAAGACCTAATCGGTAGAAAAATTAAACGTAGAGGAGATATGGAGTTATTCACCACAAACGCACTTAAAAAGGCAATAACCGAAATTATTGATAATGGTTCCTATGATTTATTAGGTGATATAGAAGCATCCAAACAAAAAGGTGAACCATACAAAATAATGTTTGTAGGAATAAACGGTACTGGAAAAACCACAACAATCGCCAAAATAGCAAAATATCTTGAACAACACGGATACTCCTCAGTACTAGGTGCATCAGATACGTTCAGAGCAGGTGCAATAGAACAATTAGAACATCATGCAAAGAATTTGAACCTTAAAATCATTAAACATGAACGAAACTCAGATCCTGCTGCAGTAGCATTTGATGCTGTTGATCATGCAAAAGCTACTGGAAAAGATGTTGTATTGATTGATACTTCAGGCCGTATGCAGACAAATGCAAACTTGATGGATGAAATGAAGAAAATTAAAAGAGTTTCAAAACCAGATATTGTATTATATGTTGGAGATGCATTAATGGGTAATGATGCTACCGAACAAGCAACCAAGTTTAATGAAGTGATTGATGTTGATGGTATCATCTTAACAAAAGCTGATGCTGATGCTAAAGGTGGGGCTGCAATATCTATTGGTCATGTTATTCACAAACCTATATTATTTATTGGTACTGGTCAGTCTTATGAGGATTTAATGGAATTTAAACCTGAGTGGATGATTCAGCAAATTTTTGAAGAAGAATAATTTCTTCAAATACTTCTTTTTGTTTGAAATAAAATATATTAAAATAAGAAAAATGTTAAATAGGTGGGAGTTTATTCTTTTCTTGTACCGCCATACACTACATTTGCATAGTATTTCCAGATAATATCTATTTCTTTGAATCCTACTTTTTCTAGCATTTGTATATGATTGTATACGGTTGTTGGAATATCATTATCGTCTCGTTTTTGTTTATGTTCATTTATTTCTTCTTGTGTTACTCCAACTTTTTTCATGTCTTGTGTAGCTACTGTATTGTTTAGTTTTTCGTTGTATGTGCTGTTTCCTAGTATTACATCTGCATTATAGAATACTCCTTCATCTGTTAATGCTTCGTATATTGCTTTGTACATTTCTTGTTTTTCTTCATCTGTTGGTATGTGGTGTAGTGCTAGTGATGATATGATTGCATCATATTTTTCTGTGATGTCTGTTTTTGTGAAGTCTCCTACTATGTATTTTATTGTTTTGTATTGGGAGAGTTTTTCTTTAGCTATTTCTATCATGTTTTCTGATAGGTCTAGGCATGTTATTTCTGCTTGAGGGTATCTTTCCAATACTTTTTTTGTTATGTTTCCGGTTCCGCATCCCAGGTCCAGTATTTTAGGTTTTTCTTTTTTGTCTGGTATTGCGTTTATTAATGCTGTTAGCATTTCTGGATATTTTGGTATGTTTTTTAGTACTTGTTTGTCGAATGCTTCTGCTTCTTGGTTAAAGTGTTTTTTTAAATTGTTCATATATTTTTTTCCTCTCTTTATATTAGTTCGTAATTAAATTTTGTTTCTACAATTAGGACTATTGCCATTCCTATTATTCCTATGATTATGCAGATGGGTAGTGCTGTGGTTGGTGCGGTTATTATGTGTTGTGCAGGTACTCTCATTGATCCTAGCATGATTCCTATGAGGGTTGCTACGGTGATTTGTTTATGGTTTTCTAGCATGTATTTTATTATTCTGCTCATACTCATGAATCCTAGTCCTGCTCCGACTACGAAGACTATTATTTCTATGATTGAGATTTGGTGTATTACGTTTATCATGTATTCGTATTGTCCTAGTAGTAATAGTAGTGATGATCCTGATACTCCTGGCAGTAGCATTGCACAGATTGCTATGAATCCTGATACGAATAGTATTGGCAGTGAGTGTGATGCCTGCATTGGATTTAGTCCTACGAAGATGTATGCCAATATTGCAAATATTACTGTTATTGTTATTGCTTTGATGTTAAATGCATCCAGTTGTTTGTATAATATGAATATGGATGCTAGTATTAGTCCTGCGAAGAATGAATATGTGAATGCTGCGTAATTTCCTAGTAAGTAGTTAATTATGCCTGCCATTAGTATCATGGCTAATACCATTCCGAGTCCTAATGGTATGAAGAATTCAAAGTCTATTTCTTCGAGTAATTGTTTTTTAAATTCGGTTATGTTTCCTTTTAGTAATGGTTTTAGGAATAAGAATTTTATGTTACTTATGGAGTTTATTAGTTTATCGTATATTCCTGTTATGAGTGCTATTGTTCCTCCGGATATTCCGGGCATGATATCACTTGTTCCCATTAGTACTCCTCTTAGGAATATTTTTATCATTTCCATGTAGTTAAACATTTAGTGACTCCCTATTTTTTTTGTTACTACTATTTTTGTTTAAAAAAAGTTAAATAATTTTTAATTCATACTATTAGTATTGATAATTTTGAGGGTCTGTTTTATGTTAGGAGAAGAAGAGTTAAGAAGGTTGTTTCCAGAGTATGATGATTCTATTCAGCCATCTGGTATTGACCTTAAAATGGATAAGTTGTATCGACAGGTTGGTGGTGGTTCTTTAGTTGATAATAAAAAGAATCTTCCAGAGCTTGAAGAGGTTGAGTGTGTTGACGGAATTTATACTTTGAAGGCTAAATCAAGTTATAGTGTTACTATTATGGGTAAAACTAATATTCCTGTAGGTTATGCTATGCTTTATCTTCCTCGTTCAACTCTTTTAAGGAGTTTTATTAGTGTTCATACTGCTGTGGGTGATCCTGGTTTTTATGGTACTTTACAGTTTTTGATTGTGAATAATGGGGATTATGATTATGAGATTAAAAAGGGTGAACGTATTGCGCAGGCTGTTGTCTTTAAGGTGACTGGTTCTGGTGAGTATTCTGGTAGTTACCAGGAGAGTAAGGATTAAAAGGGGGGAGATTGTTATGAAGACTGATAAAAATACTGCTGAGTATCTTGTTAAACTTTTGGAGGAGCATGGTGTTGAATATGTTTTTGGTTATCCTGGTGAGCAGATTATCCCGATTTATGAGGCTCTGCGTAAGTCAAGGATTAAGCATGTTTTAACTAGGCATGAGCAGGCTGCTGTTCATGCTGCTGATAGTTATGCTCGTTGTAGTGGTAAGTGTGGTGTTTGTCTTGCTACTGCTGGTCCTGGTGCTATGAACTTAACTATGGGTGTTGCTACGGCTTTTAAGGATAATGTTCCTCTTCTTGTTCTTACGGGTGATGTTTCTACTGATGTTAAGGGTTTGGATACGTTTCAGGATTTGCCTTTGAATGATGTGTTTAAGCCTATTACTATTAAGTCTTATCATGCTCGTTCTCCTGAGAAGTTAGAGAATAGTATTAATGAGGCTTTTATGCATTTTGATGATGGTGTTTCTGGTCCGTTCCATATTAATATACCAAAAAATGTTCAAAATAAACCTATGAATATATCTCACAAGGTAATTCATACCAAGAAAATTAAGTCACCTAATGAATCTGATATTATTGATATGATTAAACGTATAGAAGAAAGTGAAAAACCATTAATTATTGCAGGTTACGGTATTATTTATGCAGATGCTATAAAAGAACTGGAAGAGTTTATGAAAAAAACAGAAATACCACTAACAACAACATGGACTGCAAGAGGAATCATAACCGAAAAAGATGAACAAAACCTTGGACTAACAGGAACCCGAGGAACAAAAAAAGCAAATTATGCATCAGAACATGCTGATTTAATACTGGCGTTAGGAACAAGACTATCCGAGAGAACAACAAGTCACATAAACACAGAAAACATCATACAAGTCAACACAAACCTAGAACACAACAAGGCCAAAACATTCCACAACAACAACATAAAAGAATTCCTACAAGAAATAAACAAAAAAGAAATAAAAACAAATATACACAAATGGACAAACAGGATAAACCTACAACAAGAAAAACCTAGAAAAATACAAGAACAAACAACAAAACTACACCCAGAAACAGTGATAAAAAACATACTACAACACGTTCATAAAAACATCACACTAACCATAGATGCAGGAACCATACCAACATACTTCACAATTGACTCGACCGTAGAAAAATATGGTCAAATACTATTCTCCGGAGGACTAGGACCAATGGGGTATGCCATACCATCAGCAATAGGAGCAACATACACACGATCAGAAGATGTGATAATAGCAGTAACTGGAGACGGTGCACTTCAAATGACAATAGAAGAATTAGCCGTCATTAACACATACAAACTCCCAATAATAGTAATAATAATAAACAACAACATGCTGGGAATCATTAAACAATGGCAGGATATGGAAAACCTACCAAAATACCAGGTAACCCTAGAAAATCCAGACTTTATAAAAATAGCAAATGCTTACAATATAGAAGCAGATAATATAACAAGCATCGAAGAACTAAACGAAAAACTAGCCAAAGCAATAGAAGAAAAGAAACCACACCTATTCAACATAGAAGTAGCAGATGTACCAATCCCATTACCTTAAACTAACCTTCTCCCACATTCCTCTTTTAAAAATTTTATCCAAAAAAAAATAGTAGTTGTATGAAATAAATCTTATTTCATTGCAATATCCATTACCGTGAACTTTTTACCACCCTTTGGCATATTCTCAAATCCAACATTTAATGTGAAATTATAATCTTTTTCCACTGTTTGATCAAGTTCTTCAAATGCAAAGTCTAACTTCTCATTCATTAATTCATCAATCTTGTCAAATATCATCTTATAAGCTTCACAGTGTGGATCAACATTTTCTACTTTATGATCACTAATTGCTAATGCATTGTACGGACATCCACCCCTACAGTAATCAATATGCTTACATTCCTTACAGTCTTCATCCACAAATTCCTTGTATTCCTGCAATAGTTTCTCTGCCCTGGTATTCATCAGTTGTTCTGGTGTTGGCTTATCTTTAACGTGGCCTATTTCATATTCAGGCATGTCTACAAATCGATAACATGGATAAATTTTTCCTTCAGGACCTACTGCGAATGTGCTGTCCATACAGTCTACATATGTACAAACAAATCCTCTTTTCATAAATACTCCCTTACAGAGATGGTCAATATTTTTGAGTTCTATTGTATCTGCAAGGTCCAAGTATTGGTCAAGTAGGAATAGCATTAATTCTCCGTAGTCTTTTGGTTCTAATGCGTAGCCGTCACCATTGTCATCTTTTATGGATGGGAGTGCTGGGTGTATTTTAAGATTTAATCCATTTTTCTTGAAGAACTCGAATATTTCTTCTTTATGTTTTATGGAGTAATTGGTGAATGTGCTTATGAAACTTACCCGTAAATCATGTTTTTTTGCTATTTCATATCCTTTTAGTGTCTTATCGTAGTATCCTTGTCCTCTTTGTTTGTCATTTAATTCTTTTGGACCGTCCAGACTGCTTCCTACTGGTATTTCATATTGTTTGAATAGTTGTGCTGTTTTATCATCCATTTGCCATAGGTTTGTTTGTATTGCATATGCTGGGTATAAGTGTGATAGTTTTGTTGATATCTGTTTTAGTGCATGTTCGTAGAATTCATATCCTGCAAGTAATGGTTCTCCTCCATGGAATGTGAATGTTACTGGTTCTTGTTTGAAGTCTTTTAACCAGTCTACTATGTCATTGACTGTTTCTTTTGTCATTACTTTGGATACTGTTTCTGAGTTCCAGCAGTAGCTACAATTTGCTGGACATCCCATTGTTGGCACTATCATTATATGCATTTTTATCATACCTTTATTTTGTTTTTTAGTTTATTCTTCCAGGTAGTAATATTCTCCTTTTTCTTTTTGTTCTCTGTCAAGGTAGCTTTCTTGTTTGTTTACTCTTGGTCTGTTTGTTTCTTTGTCTCTTCTGAATGTTATTTTTACATCAGATAGGAATTTGTTCATTGCATCTCTTAGGTTTATTGGTGCGGTTGCATGTCCACTTTTTGCTGATTCTCCGTAGAATACCATTGCCCGATCTGATATGTAATCTATGAATACTATATCGTGGTCTATGATTAGTGCTGATGTGTCGTCTCTTGTTATTAAGTGTTTTATTGCTTTTGCTACTTTAAGTCTTTGTTCTACATCTAGGAATGCTGTTGGTTCGTCCAGTACGTATACGTCTGCTTCTTGTGAGAGTGTTACTGCGGTTGCTAGTCTTTGTAGTTCTCCTCCTGAGAGTTTGTTCACTTGTTTTTCCAGTATTTTGTCTAGGTCGAATGGTTTGGATATGTCTGTTTTGAAGACGTTTGTTCCGTATCCTTTTGCGTTCATATATAGGAAGTCTTGTACTGTTCCTTCGAAGTCTGATAGTATGTATTGTGGTTTGTATGCTATTTTTATTTCTTCTTCGATTTCTCCGGAGTCTGGTTTTGTTACTCCTGCGAGTATTTTTGCGTAGGTTGTTTTTCCTATTCCATTTGGTCCGAATGCTGTGATTACTTGGCTTTGGTTTATTTCTCCTTCTTCTACTTCTAGTTCGAAGTTGTCGTATTTTTTGTGGAAGTCTGTGTATTTTGTTATTGTTTCTGATTCTATCAGGTCACTTGGTGGTCTTATTTCGAATTCTATTGGTTGTTTTCTTATTCTTATGTTTTCTTCGTTTAAGAATCCGTTTATGTATGCGTTTATTCCGACTCTTACTCCTCTTAGTTTACTTACTACTCCGTATGCTCCTTCTTCTCCGTACATTACGTGTACGTAGTCACTCATTGCGTCTAGGGTTGCTAGGTCGTGTTCGATTACTAGTACGTTTCTGTTTTCTTCTGTTAGGTCTCTTATTACTTCTACTGTGTTTAGTCTTTGTTTTACATCTAGCCAGGATGTTGGTTCGTCTATGTAGTAGAAGTTTGCATCTCTTAGTATTGTTGCTGCTATTGCTATTCGTTGTAGTTCTCCTCCTGAGAGTTTTCCTAGTTTGCGGTTTAGTGTGTTTTGGAGTTCTAGTTTTTCTACTACTTCTTCCATTTTGTTTCTTTCATCTACTCCTTCTAGTAGTTCTGATACTTTTCCTTTTACTACTTTTGGTAGTTGGTCTACCATTTGTGGTTTGTATGCTATTTTTATTTGGTTGTTTGATAGTTTTTTGAAGTAGTTTTGTAGTTGTGATCCTTTGAAGTGTTCTATTACTTTGTCCCAGTTTCCTTCTTCTTGGTAGTTTCCGAAGTTTGGTATTGTTTGTCCTGATAGTATGTTGAGTATTGTTGATTTTCCTATTCCGTTTGGTCCTAGTAGTCCTACTACTGATCCTTCTTCTATTGTTGGCATTCCGAATAGTTCGAATGTGTTTTGTCCGTATCTGTGTATTGGTTGTTCTTGTAGCATTTCTGGTAGGTTGATTATGTTTATTGCGTTGAATACGCATCTGTTTACGCAGATTCCGCATCCGGAACATAGTTCTTCTGAGATGATTGGTTTTTTGTCTTCTCCAATTATGATTGTGTCTTCTTCCATTCGTACTCCTGGACAGTATTCTATGCAGGTGTAGTTACATTTTTTTGGTTGACATTTGTCTTTTTCTAATATTGCTATTCGTGACAAGTAATACACTCCCCTTTTTGTATTTTTTTCCCTTTTTTTCATTGACTGGTATTTTTTCAATGATTTATCATTATAATATTATGTTTTTTGTATTTATTAAATATTTTTGTTTTTGTTGGGATTGTTGAAATTATTAGTTATTGTATGTTAAAATGAACCATTTGGAAATAATTTTATTATTTTAGAAAATTTATTTAATTTGTTTTATTTTTTTGAAAAATGTTTAAACATATTAACTATTGGGAGAGTATTATTTTCAATCTTTGTAATAAATTTTAGTAATTTTTAATTTAAAATCTTTTTTGAAGTCTATTTTAGTCCATTAAGTCATAAACCTTAAATCAATAATAAATAACTGATATTAGATATTTAAATATTAAAAAAAATCATTTAAGCTAGTTTTCAATAAATATTGTTTATAGAAAATAAAAATATATTTTAAAGTCTTGATTATAATATAATTCAATCTAATTTTGTATTTCAAATTATGGTTAAAGTAATAATAAGTTAGGTTAATATGTACAATGAAAAAACCTCATTTTTCATTTTAGAAAAAATAACGGTAAATTGATTTATGGTTTAAAAACAAATTTATTGCTATTTTTAGTTTTCATACTATAACAATAAGTCTTGTATAATCATATATCAAGTTAATACTTTTAAGAAAAAGAAAACAATACATATAAATACTACAAAAATATATTATTTTGTATAGGAGTGATTATATGGAAACTTTACCAATAGCACCTATAGGCAGAATTTTATCAAATGGTGGTGCTCCTAGAGCAACAAAAGACGCTAAAATTGAATTATCAAACATTTTATCTGAACACGGTGAAGAAATAGCTGAAGAAGCAGTTAAAATTGCTACACACTCTGGTAGAAAAACTGTTAAAGCTTCTGATGTTCAATTAGCTATTAAGTTAAAATTCTAGATAGTATAAAGAAAGAAATTAAAATTGAACGTTGAAAAATTTATAGGAAATAATGATTAAAATATCATATTTTTGATATAATTTAATCATTTATTTATTTTTTTTAAAAAAAAATAAATTAAAACTTATTTTATTATTTGAACTTTTTGTAATTGATTTTACAAAAAAGTCTTTTTTATATTTACCATTTATAAAGGCGATTTTATAAAATTACAGTAATACAATTACCATAATAATTAATATAGGCCATTTGGTCAAATAATACACTACCCCAGAATAATATTAAATCGTCACCACCAGATTAGCATAGAACCAAAATTTAAATCTTTTAAAAAATAAAGTAAACATAAAAAGAATAATGGATATTTTTTCTTATGATTAATAATATAAAAACTTTTATCACAGATAATAAAAAGGATTTACTATACATTTTAGCATTATCCATTTTTTTACTAATAATTACCATTCCCAAATTATATGCCCAATATAATATTGGAATAGGAAACTGGGACACATACCTCTATTTAGAAAATGGTAGAGTTTTTGCTAAAATGGGCTGGGGTGACGTTCCCAGCATTGCTCCAGTACTGCCAATAATTCTATCAAAAATGTTCCTGATAGCCGGCCACACATACAAGGAAGCAATATTCAATATTGATGCAGTATTTTATATTATAGGAATATTATCATTTTATTTACTTTTAAGACTAAAATTTAATGAAAATATTAGTTTTATTGGAAGTGTCATCTTTTCAACATTTACTTTATTATACTCATGGGTTGCAATCGGTGGAAATGACATTATAGGAGTTACTGGAACAATTCTTACAGTATACCTGTTTATTATTGCCCATAAATTCAACCACAAATGGTATTTGTTAGCATTCCCTATTGCTGCATATGCATTCCTTTCAAGATATACTGCGGGAGTGATGATTTTTACATTACTATTTTATCTTATTATTAATAGAGTAAACCTTCATGAGATAAAACACATCATTGTTGGCGGAATTTTAGGTGTTATTAGTGTTAGCTGGTTCTTATACCAGTTTTATATTCATCTTGGAACAGCTTTCCCATTTTTAGGACAGTTCAGTGGAACCGTTTCTAATACAGTTGTTTTAGATTCAGGTTTTCTTCCGGATAGCTGGTATTATATTAATCACTTACCTAACTACTTAATGAGTTATGTTCCAAATGTAGATACTTTTAACGCCATTGTTAATCCTATGGGAAATATGCCATCCATTATAGCATATGCATATATCCTATTATTCCTGTTAGGATTCATATTACTCTTTTATAAATTATATGATGCCGTTAAAAGCAGCAAACATGAATTAAATGGTATTAGTAAGATAGGGATTGGATTATCATTAGTGTTGTTTATAATTTTCCTGTTTACGTTAGGATCTATATCATACATTTTTAGTTCAGTCATCTTTTTGATCATATTATTCATATATTGGAAAGTCTTAGAACCATATGATATTAAAGACTTAGACTATGAACTAGTAATGATTTCACTGTTTGTAACATACCTGATATTTCAGTCTATATTGTTTACAAAGAATGACAGGTACTTTATCACAGTACTTCCATTCATAGCATACTTTATTACATATGCCATAGATTCATTGTTTACTTATTTAAGTAAATATGAGCACGGAATTAAATTAAGAAAAATAGCAACAGTAGTTATTGTATTGGCGTTACTGTTTAATACTTTGCTGTTTGTAGGTGAAATTCCTACAAGAAACGATTATGAGGATATAGGTGATGCATGTGAGTGGCTCTTTGAAAATAGACATATAAATAATACGACTTATGTTCATTCGGATAATTGGCCCGCAGTTACATGGTACTTGAATATATATGCTCAGCGTGGCGTGATAAACACGAGTAATGTGTCAGCGCGTGTGAAATTTGCTGAGGAAATATTAACGTATTCTCCGGAACATCAGCCATCATCATATTATCTTGACACAACAAGCAGTGTAAAATATGATTATCCTGGCTTAAATTTAATTAAACAAGTTGGAAGTGTTGGAATATATGAGAATAAGTATTTGAATAAGGGTTATGACTACCTGAGGACTGAAGATTATAATAATAAACTAAGAAATGATATAAACGAGTATAATAGGACGCATGATAATTATGTATGATTTAAAGAAGATTTTGAAGGATAATTCCCTGCTTACCCTGCTTTCTATTATTATGCTAGTTTATTCTTTTATTCTTGTTTGCTGTCAGAATATTAGAGGAGTGAGTTATTGGGATATTTTTGTTTACTTACAGAATGCTATGCTTTTTTCACATATTAATATTGGTAGTCAGTTGAGTGTTCCACCAGTGTTTTCATTGCTTGTTTCTGTTCCTTTTCAGTTGGGCTTTGTTTCTGAAACTTCAATGTTTGTTGTTTCAGGTATTTTATTCTTTTTCCTTGTTATTGGAATTTTCTTATTGTTTAATAAGTATTTTGATGAGGAAGTGTCATTTGTTGGTAGTTTGATTTTTTCAATGTTTTCACTTGTTGTGACCTGGGCTTTAACTGGTGCTACTGATGTTCCTGCATTATGTTTTAGTGTTTGGGCTTTGTATTGTACTATCAAGGGTTTGGAGAATGATTTTAAGTATTATTATTTGGCTATATTATTCTTTGTCCTAGCATTTTTCACCAGGTTTACTGAGGGTTTTATTCTTATTGTTATGGGTTTTTATCTTTTGTTGAATTTTGATGATTTTAAGAGGCAGTTAACTTTCAGACGTGTTTGTAGCGTAGTGGTATATTGTATTATTATTGCTGGTATTATCAGCGGAGTTTATATTAGTTTTCAGGGCACAATTCCTTTTATTAGTCAATTTTTAGAGGTGTCTAGTAGTAGTCAGGTTTCAAGTATTAATGTGGGTTATGATTTAAATCCGTTTTATTATTTCCAGAATTTGCCCCAGTATTTAACAAGTAACGCGATTTCTAATGAATATTTTAGTAATTTGTCCATTAGTTATAATAGTCCTACTGTTTTATCGTATGTGCTTTTGGCTTTAGTTGCTGTTTATATTGTTAAGTTTGCTTCTAATTTGGTATGTTATGATAAGGAGAAGATAGATTATAGGTATTTGAAAGTTTCGTTTATAGTGCTTTTATCAATAATTGCAATAATTAGTTATAATCATGTATCTTATATAATAACAGAATTACTCTTTACGTCCATACTATTATTATATTATAAATGGCTTCCAGATAAAGATAACCAGATGGACTATGTTATGTTTTTATGGATGGGAATTTTCATTATAATGCATTCTTATCATCCGGTAAAAGTTGATAGATACATAATACCAATACTAATACCAATAACATACTTCATATGCAAATCAACCAAAAACATATTCAAAGACAAAAAGAAAACACTAACCACACTAACAATAATACTAATACTACTAATACCAATAAACGCAATTTACATAACATCAATAACACAGGAACCACCACATACACACGAAGAAAAACTAGCAAGCAACTACCTGAAAGACTACGACCCACAATACAAAAAATACAACATATCATCAGACAGAGGAGTAACATACAGTTGGTACCTGAAAAAATACACATACACAACAATACCAAGAGTACTCAAAGCAAACAATGAAAACTTAACAGATAAACTAAAAAGCATAAACGCAAAATACTACATAGACTCAACAAGCAACCTCACAAACATAACAGGATACCACCCCATATACGATAACAACAAAGAAAATATCAGAATAAAAATATACGAGTGCGATTAAATGATAAACAAAGAAAAACTAATACAAGAAATAATACAAATACGAGAAGAAATAGGACACGACTACGTTGAACCTGAAATAAAAGAGATACACTACGAAGATGACGAACTTACAATAATAGCACCAGACAGGCCAGAAAAATCAATAATAATAGGAAAAGGAGGATGGGTAGTAGGCAAACTAAGAGAAAAACTAGGCATCAAATCAATCCATGTAATATCATACACAGACCTCATACTAAAGGAATACCAGCTAGAACTATCAGTAAAACACCTTGAAAAACTATTAAACAAGAAACAAATACCAGAAGAATACACCACAGTATTCACCAACCTCCTAGAACTACTAAAAAGAAAACAAGAAGCACCATACAACAACAACATAATACAAAAATATGTGGAAAAAAACATAAACAGAGAAAATATCCCCGAAGCAAAAGCAATAATAGCCCTATCAGGAGGAGTAGACAGCAGCTTCTCAACAGTAATGGCAAAAGCACTAGGATTTAATGTAAAAAGCATAACAATAGACCCTGGAACAATAATACTGCCAAAACAATTCAAATACAATATACAAAATCTAACAGAAGCCATAAACATAGAACACGAATACGTACCAACAGACATGAACGAAATAATAACCGATGCATTAAATGGTAAAATACACCCATGTGGAAGATGCTCAAAGAATATACATACAAAAATAGAAGAACAACTAGAAAAAGAAGACACAACTGTAATGATATTCGGAGACTTACTATCAACAGGATCCCAGGCAATAGTAAAACACAATGACAAAATAAGAATAAACCTACCCGCACTACTACGGATGGAAAAATCAGAAATAAAAAATATTATAACAAAATATAATGTGAAAAAAATAAAAGGATATGGCTGTCCACTAATAGTCCAAGTACATAAGAAATACCCACAATACAAATCATTCTCCATACAAAGAGTACTGCGAGAAACAAGAGCCGGCATACTGGAACCAGGCGAAGCTCTTGAATTAATACGAACTATTTAATAACCATTAATGCACCATATATAATGAGGACAAGACCTAAAATGTAAGCAACCAATGCAGGATAAACAATAATTAAAATCCCGACAACAATCGCTGCCACATAATAAATATCATCCCTTTTCTCAAACATTTAATCACCCTTCATGAAAGTTTATATGTAATACTATTATTACTATAACTTACTACTCTTTTAAAAAACTTTCCATAATTTCAATAGAATCCATAACTGCCTCAGGTGCACAGCCACCCTTCACAATCCTACTTTTAACATTCAACAAAGGATCAAGTGCTCTTTTCACAGATTCCTCGCCAAGCCCCAGTTTTTCACCAGTTACTTCTACAGCAACCCTGTCAACATAATCATCATCAATATCCTTTGTATTAATTCCTTCACTAATAGCATCAGACACTATTCGACCAACAATCTGATGAGCAGTCCTAAATGGAAGATTTTTCTCCCTTACCATTACATCAGCAAGTTCAGTTGCAGTAGCAAAGTTTGCACCAGCAAGCTCTTCTGTTCTATCCTTGTTAACAGTTAAAGTAGCAAGCATACCATGAACAATTCTTAGAATATCATTTGTATTATCAATAGCATTCCAAACATGAGGAGAAACTTCCTGCAAATCCCTATTATAACTATGAGGAATGCCCTTAATCATTGAAAGTATTGTCATAAGCTCACCATAAGCTATAGTACTTTTACCCCTAGCTAACTCAGCAATATCAGGATTCTTCTTCTGTGGCATGATACTGGATGTGGATGAATACTGGTTGGAACATTCAACCATCCTAAACTCATATGTACTCCAGATAACAATCTCATCCGAAATTTTACCCAATGTTGTTGAAAGCATTGCATAATCAAATACCGTTTCAGCTGCAAAATCCCTGCTGCTAACACCATCAATAGAGTTATCCATTACATTTGAGAAACCTAAGAGTTCAGTGGTTCTTTGCCTGTTAATTGGAAAACCTGTTGTGGTTAATGCTGCAGATCCTAACGGGTTCATATCTACACGTTTATATGTGTCCATGAAACGTTCACAATCACGTCTTAATTCATTAGCATAAGCCATTAAATGATGTGCAAAAGTAGTTGGTTGTGCATGCTGTAGATGAGTGTAAGCAATGAATAAAGTGTCAGTATTCTCTTTAGCCATTTCTACTATTGTTTCAATGAAAGCTTTAATATTTGCTATGGTGTTCTCAATTTCCCATTTTAATGTAAGTCTGACATCAGTACATACTTGATCATTTCTGCTTTTACCTGTGTGCATGAATCCTGCTTCTTTACCTATTTGTTTGGTAACATAATCCTCTAATGCCATGTGAATATCTTCAAAGGAAGGGTTAAGATCCAATGCTTCTATTCCCTCGTTTTCAAGTTTATCCAGTGCTTCTAATATTTTATTTCCAGACTCTTCAGGTATGATTTCTTGTTCTATAAGCATAGTAGTATGTGCTCTGTTACATTTAATATCTGCATCGAAGAGTCTTTTATCAAATTCAATACTTGATGAAAAAGCGGCTGCATCATCAGTCATCTGTCCATCAAAACGTCCTGCTCTTAAATCCATAATAATCTTACATCCTTTAATAAACTATTTATAATTTTTGTAATTAAACCTTAATTTTATTTGTGGTTAAAAGTAGAATTAATCAGTAAAATGGTAAAATGAGAAACTTATAATTCAAATGTTCCTTCATAGGTGTAACCTTTCTTTTCTGATGGGTTTTCTTCAATATGGAAATTGAATGTTTCCTTGTTTGTTATGTATAGGTGTGCTAATGTTATTCCAATGTCTATTGGATTCCATTTTCCTATTGTTCGTTTTTTGATGAATCCGAAGTTTTTCCTGTAGATGTTATATGTTCCATCATTGTTGTGTGTGAAGTACCATGGTTGGCTGTTTGTTGCTGATGGGGCGTATTGTGCTGGTTTTAGTTTTTCATCAGCCGTATCTGTTATTTCTTCTAGTTTTTTTCTGTTGAATTCTTCTATTTTTCTGTGTGTTGTTGTTGCTGGTTTTCCGAAGGATATTGTTATGATAAATTTTTGTTGGGGGTTTTTGTTTTTGTAGTTTGAGTTTGGACTTACCATTCCCAGCCAGCATGATCCTATGTTTCTTGATTGAAGGTATAGGTCTAATTGTTGGAATATGAATCCTATGTTTTCTTTGTAGTTTTCTTTTTCTTCTGAGAATAGTAGAAGGTAATGTGGTGCATCCCATCTTAGTAATGATTTTACTTCATTGCTTGTTACTAGATCATAATCCCATTTTATGTTCTTGTTTAGTGGTTTTGCTTGTTTTATGAAGGTTTTTATTTCTTCTATTGTTTCTTCGTCTAGGGGTGTTTGAGAATATGTTCTGCATGATTGTCTTTTAAAAATTGTTTCTTCTATGTTCATATAGTATATTATGGGGTTAAGGTGTATTATTAATTTTTTTTAATTAAAATTAGGTGTTTCTTATTTTGGTGTTTAATATTTGTTAAAAAAAAATAAAAAGAAAGGAAAAAAATTATTGTAATTTTATGTGTTTAGTGTATTATGCAACTACGATTTTTTTGGTAGTTGCTTTTGTGCTAAGATAAGGTTCTCTGTTACCTGTAACGAGAGTTAATTCCTTGACTTTGTTACCATTAGTGTTAATACCTGATAAGTTTACTTTACCATTTTTGACTGAGAATAATTTTACTTCACCATTTTCTTTGTAGGTTTTTCCGTTGATTTTTATGCTTACAGTGTTCTTTCCAACCACGTAGTTTCCGTCAACATCTTTTAGATCAGCTTTCACTGATAATTTTCCGTTTTGGACTTTTACCTGGTTGAATGTGAATTTTACTGCTTTTGGTTCAACATGGTAAGTTGTATTATTTCTCACTACATCATAGTAAGCCTTGTTATCATATATTGCAGTGACAGTGTGATTTGTAGGTAAGCCAGTCTTACTGCTTATTGCACTTGTTCCTAGTGGAACATGATAAGTGTAAGTTGCCTTGTTGTTCACTACTTTTACACGTACTGGTGTTCCTTTTGCATTCTTGAGGGTTATTCCGTTTACTTTGAATTGGACGTATCCTCCGTTTATGTAGCTGTTGTTTGATCCTTTAGTGGTATCTTTGAGTGTGGCTGTGAATTTTATGTTAGTGTCTTGTTCAGTTGTTTCTACTGTTTTAACACTTATTACTGCTTTTCTCATTTTTATACTTATTTTTGCTGCGTTTGCTTTGCTTGATAAGTATTTGTTTGATCCACTGTAGGATGCTGTTATTACAACTGCTCCATGTAATTGTTTGGATGCTGTTACTGTTACGGATGCCATACCATTTCTTACGCTTAATTTGTAGACTGTGGTGTCGTTTGTTCCGAACAGCAGTCCTTTTGTAGCGGTTTTTCCGTTTATCTTGAATGCTATGTTTCCACCAGTTACTGGATTTCCATTTATGTCATTGATATATGCTTTTAGTTGTATCTTATCTCCACGTACTCCGATTACTTTATCTACTTTCACTGATGTTCCTATTTTATCTAGGGACGTTTGTGTGTTTAGGTAAGGTTCACGGTTACCTGAAACTAATGTTAAGTTTTTAATTTTGTTACCATTAGTGTTGATACCTGTTAGGTTTACTTTACCGTTACGTACTGAGAAATATTTTGTTTTACCGTTTTCCTTGTAGGTTTTTCCGTTGATTTTTACACATATAGTGTTCTTTCCAACAACGTAGTTTCCGTCAACATCTTTTAGATCAGCTTTCACTGATAATTTTCCGTTTTGGACACTTACTTCATTGAAAATGAATTTTACTGCTTTTGGTTCAACGTGGTAAGTTGTATTATTTCTCACTACATCATAGTAAGCCTTGTTATCATATATTGCAGTGACAGTGTAGTTTGTAGGTAAGCCAGTCTTACTGCTTATTGCACTTGTTCCTAGTGGAACATGATAAGTGTAAGTTGCTTCGTTATTCACTACTTTTACACGTACTGGTGTTCCATCTGCATTCTTAAGGGTAATTCCGTTTAGCTTGAATTGTACGTATCCGCCGTTTATGTATGTTTCTGTTGAGTTTTCTGTGTTGTCTGATATTACTGCTGTGAATTTTATGTTTGTTCCTTGTTCTACTAGTTCTGGTGTTTCAATGTTTATGTTAGCTGTTCTCATTTTTATGTTCATATTTACAGTATCAGATTTGTTTGCATTGTATGTGTTTGATCCACTGTATGAAGCGGTTATGTTTTCTGCTTTTGCCAATTCATTGTTTGCCATTAATTCGGTTTGTGCTACACCATCTTTTACGCTTATTTTGTAAGGTGTGGTGTCGTTTGTTCCGAATAGTTGCCCTCTTGTAACGGTTTTTCCGTTTATCTTGAATGCTATGTTTCCACCAGTTACTGGATTTCCATTATTGTCAGTAACTTTTGCCTTGAGTACAAGTTTGTCACCAATTACTCCACGTACTTCCTCTACTTTAACTAGGACATTTTCTTTTTGTGCGTCTAGTTTTACATTAGATTCTGCTTCGTTATAGTATGGGGTTTCTATAACTTTTATGTTCAAGTTGTTCACGCCTGCTGGAACTTTTACATTGTATGTTGCAATTCCTTTGTCATTTGTTGTTGCTTGAACTTTTGTTCCATTTTCTAATGTTATTTCAGTTAATGTGTTTACGACTGGTTTGCCCGTGTCATTGTCTGTTACTTTTACTTCGATTGTTGTGTTGTCTACCTTGTTGTTTTTGATGGTTGGAGTGATTGTTGTGTTGTGTTTGTTTACTGTTATTGGTATTTGTTGTGTTGTATTTTTGTTTGGGCTGTTGTCTTCGTATACTACATCTACTGTGTAGTTTCCTGCTGGTAAGTTGACTGGTATTGTTACTTTACCTTCATCGTCAGTTGTGCCTTCTGCTATTACTGTTGCATTGTTTATTATTTTTATTGGAGCGTTTGTAATAGGTTTTCCAGTAGTTGAATCGGTTATGTTTACACTTATTGTAGTGTTTGCTACTGTGTTGTTTACTTCTTCTGCTACTAGTTTTGTTTCACGTGGCACTATTTCAACGTTTTCTTCTTCACTGCTTGGTGCGTATTCATCGTTACCCATGTAGGTTACGTTGATTTCCTCTGTTCCAATGTTTGTTATGTTGGCTGGGATTGTTACGCTTCCATTTACTACTTCTCCAGTTCCTATGAGTGTATTGTTAACGTATATGTTAACTGTTCCGTTTGGTACTGGTTTGTTAGTTGTTGAATCAGTTACGTTTACTTTTACTGTGATGTTTCCTGCAGTATTGTTAAGTACTTCTACTGTGGTGGTACTGTTTCTTGGCTCTACTTTTACTGGTATTGTAATGTTTGTAGAGTTGTACTTGTCGTCACCAGGGTATGTGACTGTTATGTTGTTGTCTCCTCTTGGTAAGTCGACAGGTGTTGTTACAGTACCGTTTTCATCGGTTGTTGCATTTACTTTTGTGCCGTTTGGTAGTGTGATGATTACTGTTGCATTGCTTATTGGTTCGTCTGTTACTGGGTCTGTTACAGTTATGTTTATTGTGGTGTTTCCAAGTGTGTTGTTGGTGATGTTTGCTGTTATGTCGGATGTTCTTCCAACTACTTCCACATCATCTATTGTTTTGTTACTTGGGTTGTAATCCTCGTTTCCTAAGTATATGACTTCTACATCATAATTGCCTGTTTCATTAATGTCTAATGGAATAGTTACTGTACCATTAATTATTTCTCCACTTCCTACTAGTGTATCGTTGATATATACTTCAACGGTACCGTTAGGAACTGGTTTGTTTGTTACTGGATCAGTTACTACTACTTCAACAGTTGTGTTTTTGGCTGTGTTGTTTGTGATGTTTGCGTCTGTTAGGCTTTCGCGTGGTTCTACTGTGACTGGTACTGTTATTTTTGTTCCGTTGTATGTTTCGTTTCCTGGGTAGGTTACATTTAATGTATTTTCGCCTACAGGAATGTCAACAGGAATAACAACCGTACCATTCTCATCAGTCGTACCATTTACTTCAGTACCATTCGGTAATGTTACAATTACTGTAGCATTAGGAATAGGTTCATCAGTAACCGGATCAACAACTGTAACATTCACAGTTGTGTTACCTACTGTAGCGTTTGGAATGTTTGCTGTGATGTTTGATTCACGGTCTACAACAGTGATTTCGTCTATGGTGTAACTACTGTTCGTGTAGTTAGTGTTTCCAAGGTATTTTACTACTATATCATATGTACCTTTGCTGGTTATGTTTGTAGTTACTGTTGTTTTTCCATCTTTAACTGTGCCATTACCTACGAGTGTACCGTTAGCATATACTTCAACAGGTCCGTTTGGAACTGGTGTTCCAGTGGTTGTGTCTGTTATGTTAACTGGTATTGTTACGTTTCCTGCTGTGTAGTTTGTTATTTCTGCTGTTGTTGTACTGTTTCGTTGTCCTACGGTTAGTGTGATGTTGGTTTTAGTTGCATTGTATGTTTCGTTTCCTGGGTAGGTTACATTTAATGTATTTTCGCCTACAGGAATGTCAACAGGAATAACAACCGTACCATTCTCATCAGTCGTACCATTTACTTCAGTACCATTCGGTAATGTTACAATAACCGTAGCATTAGGAATAGGTTCATCAGTAACCGGATCAACAACAGTTACATTTACAGTCGTATTACCTACTGTAGCGTTTGGAATGTTTACTGTGATGTTTGATTCACGGCTTGTTATAGGAGTGTCACCGACAAGATAGCTGCTATCCGTGTAATTCTCATTTCCAAGATATTTTACACTTATATTGTAATCACCATTGGAAGTGATATTAGTCACAACAGTAGCTAAACCATCAGCCACACTTCCATTACCAACAAGTGTACCATTAGCATAAACTTCAACAGGACCATTAGGAACAGGAGCCCCAGTGGTAGTATCAGTCACATTTACACTAACAGTCACATTACCAGCAGTATAATTGATTATTTCTGCTGTTGTTGTACTGTTTCGTTGTCCTACGGTTAGTGTGATGTTGGTTTTAGTTGCATTGTATGTTTCGTTTCCTGGGTAGGTTACATTTAATGTATTTTCGCCTACAGGAATGTCAACAGGAATAACAACCGTACCATTCTCATCAGTCGTACCATTTACTTCAGTACCATTCGGTAATGTTACAATAACCGTAGCATTAGGAATAGGTTCATCAGTAACCGGATCAACAACAGTTACATTTACAGTCGTATTACCTACTGTAGCGTTTGGAATGTTTACTGTGATGTTTGATTCACGGCTTGTTATAGGAGTGTCACCGACAAGATAGCTGCTATCCGTGTAATTCTCATTTCCAAGATATTTTACACTTATATTGTAATCACCATTGGAAGTGATATTAGTCACAACAGTAGCTAAACCATCAGCCACACTTCCATTACCAACAAGTGTACCATTAGCATAAACTTCAACAGGACCATTAGGAACAGGAGCCCCAGTGGTAGTATCAGTCACATTTACACTAACAGTCACATTACCAGCAGTATAATTGGTTACATTAGCGACGGTTGTACTGTTACGTCTTTGTACTGTGAATGTTAATGTTTTGTTTGTTGCATTGTATGTTTCGTTTCCTGGGTAAACTATGGTTAATGTTTGTTCACCCACTGGAACTGTTACGTTCACAATGCTTGTACCATCATTGCCTGTCGTACCATTACCAACAACTTTGCCATCAGCATCTGTGATGTTGAATGGAGCATTTGGTAATGCATCGCCAGTTGTACTGTCAGTGAGGTTAACTTTTACTGTGGTATTACCGAATGTTGTGTTTTCGCTGTCTATGTTGATACTTGCTTCTCTTGACACGATAACAGTGCCTTTCATGCTTTCTTCATCAGAACTTGAATTGTACTTAGGTGTTCCTTCATATTTTGCTATGAATGTGTAAGTACCATTGTTTTCTATTGAAGGTAGTATGATATATACAACACCATTATTTGTTGTGCTGAGTGTTGCTGTACCTAATTGTTTTCCGGTTTCATCAGTAATGTTTACAATACCCTCTGATACTTCACGGCCTTTGTTGTCGGTTACAATTACATGAACAGTTACGTTTCCTGCAGTATTATTGGATATGAATGCTTCGGTAGTTGTGTTAACTTTATTTACAACTAAGGTAACTTCCTTACTAGTGTATTCATAGTTATCATTGTAGAATGATACGTTTACAGTGTAAGTTCCAGCTGGTAATGTACTGTTTGTGTATAAGTAATTACCGTTGTTACTGTTAGCTGTTACGTTTAATGAGTATACAATACCTGTTGAGTTTTTAACTGTGATGTTAATATTTGCGTCAGGTATTGTGTTTCCATTAATGTCAGTTAATTTTCCGGATACATCATATTCTTTTTCTATTAGCACTTCACTTGGATCAATATCAACGGTTATGTTTGCAAATTCTTTATCTGCTTTTATAGTGTTGAATTCATCCTCTGTGCCAACTGTTTTTCCGGTACTGTTTACATAGACATTGCTTCCAACATATACTACTGATACATTTACACTAGTTGTGTAGTTTATATTAAGTCCTAAGTCTTTAAGGCTTATTATATTTTCAGCGTTTGTAAATGTAATTTCTTTAGTATTGTTTCCAACGGATATGTTTAATGTTCCACTGGTTATTGGTGTTCCATCTACTTCAGTAATAGTCACATTTAATGTTACATTTCCCTGAGTATTATTGACTATTGATACACTTGTGTTTGTGTAGACTTTGTCTACTCTGAGGGTTGTGGTGTTAAGTGTGCTGTTTACCACTCCGTTACTGTTATATTTAACCGTAACTGTGTAGTTTCCTTCAACTGTTGAAGTGTAGTTTACTGAGTAGTAACCATCCTGTCCGGTCACGACACTGTCATTATAGTAAGTGTTGTTTATGGATATGATTAATGTTGCACCATTTATAGCTGTGCCGTTTGTGTCTTTGAAGTATCCGCTTATATTGAATACTGTGCCAACTCTTTCTGTTTGTGGAGTTACTGTTACTGTTAATGTTGAGTTGTGTTGTTTAAGATCTATGTTTCTGAGTGGTTCTTCTTCATCAGGATATGTTGCATTGTTTAATCCTGTACTTGGGTTGTAGGTACCGTTTCCAAGATATTCTACTTTAATACCTGTGTGTTGAAGAGCGTCACTTACAGGGACAATAATTCTTGTCACACCACTTTCATTAATAGGTTCTGTAACTGTTCCTTCATCAAAGGTTACATGGATAGAGTTCACACCGGTCAATGTAGTGTTGTCCACTGCATCTTTGACAATTACGTCGATGACTAGGTTTCCAACTGTATCGTTTATTACTTGTACTAATGTTATTGTGTCACGTTTTTCCACATTGTATGTTTTTGTTATATTTAATGGATTTATTGTATTATTACCTGGATAACTTACTGTTACATTGATTGTTCCAGTAATGTTTGTGGTTCTAGGTAGTTCATAGTATCCATTATTTACTTCAACATCAGCGTGTGTGTAACTATCCGTACCATTAGTTACTGTAATGTTTACTTTACCAGTAATTTTGTTACCTAGGCCATCTACGAGGGTTCCGTTGAATTTGATTGTATCAAATACTGTTGTGCTTGTTGTGTTAACTTCTAATGTGATTGTAGCGTTTTGTCTGTAAATTGTTTCTGTTCCAAGGTCATATTCACTACCAGTGTAGTTTGTATTTCCTTCGAATTTTGCAATTATATCATAATCGCCCATTTCTGTTATGTTGGTTAACACGTCAACAATACCTGTTTCATTGTTGAATTCTAGACGAGCAACTGTTTCATCATTTGCTGTGATTGTAATGTTACCACTTGTTACAGGACTGCCAGTAATCATATCAGTTATGTTTACACGTACTGTTACGTTACCCGCAGTTCTGTTTGCTATGGATGCTGTTGTTGTACTGTTTCGTTGTCCTACGGTTAATGTGATGTTGGTTTTAGTTGCATTGTATGTTTCGTTTCCTGGGTAGGTTACATTTAATGTATTTTCGCCTACAGGAATGTCAACAGGAATAACAACCGTACCATTCTCATCAGTCGTACCATTTACTTCAGTACCATTCGGTAATGTTACAATAACCGTAGCATTAGGAATAGGTTCATCAGTAACCGGATCAACAACTGTAACATTCACAGTCGTATTACCATAGATATTGTTAGTCACTTCAGCAGTAATGTTGCTTTCACGACCAACAATAGGAGTGTCACCGACAAGATAGCTGCTATCCGTGTAATTCTCATTTCCAAGATATTTTACACTTATATTGTAATCACCATTGGAAGTGATATTAGTCACAACAGTAGCTAAACCATCAGCCACACTTCCATTACCAACAAGTGTACCATTAGCATAAACTTCAACAGGACCATTAGGAACAGGAGCCCCAGTGGTAGTATCAGTCACATTTACACTAACAGTCACATTACCAGCAGTATAATTGGTTACATTAGCGACGGTTGTACTGTTACGTTGTAGCATGTCAATTCTTTGAGTTGTAACATTCTCATTGTATGTGATGTTACCTGTGTAATTGACTATGATACTTGTTGTGTTGATTGGAACTTTGATGTTAATGATGGCTGTACCGTTTTCATCGGTTGTACCATTACCTATAATGTTACCATCAACGTCAGTAATGTTAACTGTACCATTTACTATTGGTTCACCAGTAACTGTATCAGTTACTGTTATGTTTACAGTTGTGTTACCAAGAGTAGCATTTACAACACTGTAATCCACTGTTGCATTACGTTTATCAATAGATGTACTTCCAAGTTCATATGAACTGTTTGTGTAGTTTGTATTTCCTTCGAAGTTAGCTACTAATTCGTAATCACCACTATCAGTGATGTTAGTTACAACATATACTACACCATTATTGGTTTCATTTAGTTCAATTCTACCAACTACTTCACCATTAGCTGTTATGTTCACATATCCACTAGTTACCGGTTCACCTGTTATACTATCGGTTACGTTTACTTTTATGGTTACGTTACCAGCAGTGTAATTGGTTACTTCTGCGACAGTTGTACTGTTACGAGGATCAACATTAATTGTTTGGGTAATGTTACTTGGGTTGTATGTAGCATTTCCTGTGTAGTTAATGTTGATATTGTTTTCGTTGACTGGAACAGTAATATTTATTATAACATTACCTTCTTCGTCGGTTGTACCATTACCTATAGGGTTACCATCATTATCGGTTACATTTACTGTACCGTTTATGATAGGTTCGCCTGTAATTGTATCAGTGACTGTTACATTGATTGTGGTATTGCCGAATGTATTGTTTACGATTGGCTGGTTGAATGTGACTGTAGCATTACGTTTTCCAATGTTTACGTTTAAGTCGTCTCCTTTATCTTCACTTGAAGTATAATTAGTATTACCTTCATAGATGGCGACGATTTCGTAATCACCGGAATTAGTAATGTTTGTTAAGACATCAACTATTCCTGTTTCATTGGTAAACTCTACACGAGCAACTGTTTCACCATTAGCTGTAATGGTGATGTTTCCACTAGTCACAGGTTTTCCTGTGGTTGCATCTGTTACATTCACTTGTACTGTCACGTTTCCAGCAGTAGTGTTAGTTACAGTTGCATTGATTGTACTTTCACGTTGTGTAACATTTATACTTAATTCTTCACTATTTTGTGTGTATGTAGTGTTTCCTGGGTAAACTATTGTTAATGTTTGTTCACCCACTGGAACTGTTACATTCACAACGCTTGTACCATCATTGCCTGTCGTACCATTACCAACAACTTTGCCATCAGCATCTGTGATGTTGAATGGAGCATTTGGTAATGCATCGCCAGTTGTACTGTCAGTGAGGTTAACTTTTACTGTGGTATTACCGAACATGCTGTTTACAGGAGTTACATTAATGTTTGCATCTCTTGTTGTTATTTGAACTTCTTTTAATGTATTGCTGGTACTGTTTGCATATTTAGCTGATCCTTCATAGTTAACTGTTAGGTTAACTGTTTTGTTTTCAACTATTGATGGTAAAACAATATCCACAACACCATTTGTACCGTCTAAGCTAGCACGTCCTAATAGGTTACCTTCACTGTCTGTGATGTTCACATATCCTTCGGTTATTCTGTTTATTCCAGTTTCATCAGTTACTAGTACTCGTACTGTTACATTACCTGCTGTGTTATTCTGTACATTTGCAGTTATTGTAGTGTTTATCTTGTTTATAGTGAATGTTTTTACTGCACTTGTGTAGTTGTAGTTTTCACTATAATATGATGCATTAACTGTGTATGTACCTGCAGGTAGTGTATTGTTGCGGTACTCGTATTCTCCGAATCTGTCAGTTGTTACATTGACAGAGTAGACAATATCGTTTGTACTGTTTCTTACTGTGATATTAATGTCTGCATATTTTATTGCATTATTATTAGTATCGTTTAAACTTCCGAATATGCCAATAGTGTTTCCTAGTGTGGAATTTTCTGGGTTTACATCAACATTTATAACTGCTGTTTCTTTGTCAGCTGTTATGCTTGTGAATTCTGTTGGTGTATCACTTTCAAGTGTTCTTGCATCAATTCCTGTACTGTTAATATATGTGTCATTTCCTGTGAATACTACTTTGGCTGTGATTTGTTCTGTTGAATCAATTCCTATACCATATTCGTTGAGGTCGATGATTTTTTCACCATCCTCTATTGGTACTTGCCTTGTAGTTGTTCCAATGGTTACGTTGAGGGTACCGTTTATTGGGTGTCCTTCTTCATCTGTTACTGTTACGTTTAATGTAACGTTTCCAACGGTATTGTTAACAATATATACTGTTGTGTTTGTAGGGATTTTGTTAACATTGAATGTTGTTGTGTTACTTGTAGCATTTATGATGTCGTTTCCATCGAATTTTACTGTTACTGTGTAGTTTCCTTCATGGTTTGAAGTGTAATTTACTGAGAAGTAACCATTTTCACCAGTTATGGCACTGTCATTAATGATAATGTTATTGACTTGTACTGTTAGGTTTACTCCTTCTATTGCTGTTCCGTTTACATCTTTGAAGTATCCGCTAATGTTGTATACTGTTCCTACTGTTGAATTACTTGGTGTTACTTTTAACTCTAGTGTTGAGTTATGTTCTTTAACTGTGACGCTTGTAAATGTTTCATTATATTCGTCAGTGTATGTTGCATTATTGAGTCCTATGCTTGGTTTATATGTTCCGTTACCAAGGTAGTCCACAGTAATTCTTACTAGTTGACGATTATCACTTACAGGTACTGTTATTCTTGTTACACCAGTCTCATTTATTGAGTGAGGATATTTTCCTTCTGTAATGTCAACTTCTATTAGGTTTATACCACTAGTTAATACTTCACCGGTTACTGCATCTTTAACAACTACATCTATGGTTAAGTTACCTTTTGTATCGTTAACTACTTGTACTAATGTGATAGTTTCACGTTTATCCACAGTGTATGTTTTTGTAATGTTTAATGGACTGACACTATCATTACCTGCATAGTTTACTGTTACATTGACTGTTCCGGTAAGGTTTGTGGTTCTGATTAGTTCATAAATACCATTATTTACTTCAACATCAGCGTGTGTGTAATTATCTGTACCATTAGTTACTGTAATGTTAACGTTACCTGCAATATTGTTACCTAGGCCATCTACGAGTGTACCGTTGAATTTGATTGTATCAAATACTGTTACACTTGTAGCGTTAACTTCTAATGTGATTGTAGCGTTTTGTTTGTCTGCAGTGATTTCTGTAAATTCTGTTGGGTTGTCTGTTTTCCAGGAATCTAATGCGAGACCTGTACTGTTTAGGTAAGTGTTGTTACCAAGGTATACTACTGTTACATTAGCTGTTGTGTCATTGAATATGTTGAGTTTTATTGTTTTGTTTGTTGTTGTGAAATCAACAGTTTCTGTTACATTGTTTACTGTGATGTTTAATGTACCATTGGAGATTCTTATTCCGCCATGATACATGTCCCATACTATTACGTCTATGTATACGTTGCCTGCAGTGTTATTTATTATGCTTACTGTGGTGTTTGTAGGTAATTTGTATACTGTGTAGTTGTTGTTTGCGGTTTTGTTGTTGTATTTTGCACTACCATTATAGTATGCTTTTACTTCAACATCTCCTGCAATACTTGTTACTCTTTCGTGTCTGTAATGACCGTTTGAGTCTGTTTGTACAAGTATAGAGTCTGATTCACCAAATGTTAAGTTGATGTATGCATTTGCTATGCCTGCACCACTAGCATTGAATAAGTCACCAGTAATTACCATCAGTGTTCCTATTGGAATTGTAGGAGCAGTTACGTTAACTGTGAGGTTTACATCTTGTTTGATAACTTCTATTTCTGTAAAGTCTACAAGTTCTTCGTTATCATCATATGTTTTTGCTTTACTTGATTCGTATTGGTTGTCACCAAGGTATGTTACGTTTACTTGTACTGTACCGTTTTCTTCAACATTTAAGTTAACTGTTGTGATGTTTTGGGTAATTATGTGATTTGTTGGAGTGTTTGTGTCAATTGTAATATTGAATTCTCCATGATCAACTGGGTTACCTCGTTCATCAGTAACGTTTACTATTATTGTAACATTTCCTGCAGTTCTGTTAAGAACTTTTACAACTGTTGTTGTGTTTAGTTTTGTTACATTGAATGTTGTGTTAACTGTCATTGAACGTACAATGTTATTTCCCCGATAGTTTGCAATTGCCGTGAATGTTCCATTGTTTGTTGATGTATAGTAAACTGTGTAGTTACCATTGTTATCTGTAATGTTGGATAATTCTGTTTCTCCAATTCTTACTGTGATGTTACGGTTGGTAATGTTGTTTCCCATTCCATCTTCTATGTGACCCGTGATTTTTATTGTGTCACCTACACTACTATTTGCAATAGGATTTATTGTCATAGTTGGTGTTTGGAGTTCTACTGTTAAGTTTGTAACAGTTTCGTTCACGCTTGGTTCATCCAGGAATTTGTTCATATCAATACCTATACTGGTATTGTATGTTTCGTTTCCATTGTAGATTACTGAGACTGCAATGTATTGTGTTGATGTTGTTATGTTAAGGTTTACTGGTGTTACTGTACCGTTTATTTGTACTGTTGCATCAGCATGCCCTTGAACTTTTACTGTGAAGTTTCCTTCGGTTAGTATGGTTCCATTAGCATCCCTTACTTCTACATCAATTGTCACATTACCTGCTGTGTTGTTTGTGATGTTTACTAGTGTTACTGTTGGACGTAAGTTTACAATGTATATTGCTGATGCATTGATTGGGTTAACTGTTTCGTTTCCAGTGTATGATGCTGTGACATTTAGTTCTCCTACTCTAATAGAAGTTCTTGTCCAGTTGTATACTCCATTGTTTACAGTTACAGTTGTGTTATCAATTAATTCACCATCAATTGTTTTTACTGTGATGTTTATTTGTCCAGTAATATTGTTTCCTAGTCCATCAACTAGTGTACCATTGTATGTTACATTGTTAAGTACTATTACAGGGTTTGGCCCTTCCCTTATTGTTAATGTAGCATTTTGTTTGTCTGCAGTAATTTCTGTGAATTCTGTTGGATTATCTGTGCCGTATGTATTTCTGGTTATACCTGTACTGTTTTCGTAGGTGTTGTTTCCAACGTATTCAACGGTTACATTTGCTGTTGTACAATTTGTAATGTTTAGTTTAATGCTTGTTAATGGACCTGTTAAGTTATGTTGTGTTGTTACATTATTAACTGTTACATTAACTGTTCCATTTGTAATTATTACTGTTGGATTGTTTGCATTTATTACTTGTACATCGATTGTTATGTTGCCAACAGTATTGTTAACTATACTTACTGTTGTGTTTGTAGGTATTCTGTTAACAATGTATGAGTCATTGTTTGATGTGCTGTTGTACTTATCATTTCCAGCATAGTATGCATTTACTGTTACATTACCATTTATACTTGTTGTTCTGGTGTATGTGTAATAACCATTATCATTGGTTGTGGCATTAACTGCATCTTCACCATTGAATGTGATTGTTACGTTTACTCCTGCTATTGGTAATCCAGTAGCGTTTGTTAAACGACCTTCTATTATATTGTTTGAACCGTAGAATACTTCTTCACTATCTGCATTAACTGTTAGGTTTACGTTTTGTTTACCGACTGTTATGTTGGTGAACTTTTCAGTTAATGTGTTAGCATCATATCCATTACTACTGTTATACTTGTCACTTCCAAGATATGTGACATTTACTTTGAAGTCATCACTTGTATCTATTGGAAGTAATACATCAGTAGTGTTGCCTGTGATTGTAACAGGTACTTCTTGAACATTTTTGCCAACTGTGATGTTTACTGTGAAGTTTCCACTAGTTACTGGTCTGTTGAATTCGTCTGTAACGTTTACTCTGATTGTAACATTACCTGCTGTACTGTTCAATATGCTTACAAGTGTTGTGGTGTTTATCTTGTTAAGTACTAATGTTTTGGTTTCATTTAGTGAATTAACAAGTCTTGATCCACTGGTTACAATTGTAATATTGTATGTTCCATTCGTTGTGCCTGTGTATGATACGTTGAACTCTCCGGAAGCATTTAATGCTATGCTTTCAATGTATGTTACATTGTTTACTAATATGCTTACTGTTTGGTCTGTAACATTATTTCCCAATCCATCCACGAGTTTACCAGTTATTCTGGTTTCGTTTCCTACATTGTTTGGATTTGGTGTTACTGTCCAGGTTAGTGTTGCATCCTGTTTTGTTACATCTATTACTTCAAACTGAGTTCCTGTTATGTTGTCCATACCATTGCTTGGCTGGTAATATTCAGTTCCATTGTATCTTACATATACATTAATAGGTATTATATTTGTTACATTTAGTTTAATTATGGTTTCTGTTCCATTTAATGTTACATTGCATGGAGCACCACCAGTTATTACTAATGTTCCATTATTTAAGAGCTTATTGTATATTGTATCGTTTACTGTTACTTTAATGGTTACATTACCAACTGTGCTGTTTAGTAATGTTACTATTGTGTTTGTTGGAATTCTGTTAACTGTAACTGTCTTGTTAGCTGTAGCATTAGATAATAGTTGACTACCAGGGTATGTTACTACTACATCATAGTTTTCAGCTTCTTCTTTTGTGAATGTGAATTCACTTCCATTTGTTGGAATTGTTTCATCTGTTCTGAATGGAACTCCGCCAACAGTTATGTTAACTATGGCTTCGATTGGATTTCCTTGAGTGTCTTTGACTGTTACATTGAATTTTACTGTTTGGTTAATGTATACTGTTTCGTTGAGGTTTAATTCTATGCTTGTAGGTGCTTTTTCTACTTCATCACTAGCATATGTCCAGCTTGTGTTGTATGTTCCATTTCCGAGGAATGTTACAATACCAACTACTGCTTGATCGGTTGGGAAATCTGCCTCGTTAACTTTGACTATGATTGTTCCCCTGCTTGTGATGTTAAACCTGTCATCAGCATCATCATTATCCAAGTTGTATGTATCAATGAATTCTGGGAATCCTTCTCTTCCTATTGTGAAGTTTGAACCACTGGTTATTGCTTCACCAGTCATGTCATCAGCAAATCTGACTTCTATTGTGAGATTTCCTAGTGTGTTGTTAACCATACCTATGTGTGTTGTGGTTGTAGGTATTTTAATGATTGTGTAGTTAGCCGTTGCCTTGATTGGGTTTATTGTTTCATTACCTTCATATATTACTGTGACATTAACTAGTCCTGATAGGTGACTTGTTCTGTTGTAAACTGCCACTCCATCGATTACTTGGACGTTAGGTATTGTTTCATTACCTGATTCTGAGGTAATGTTTAATGTCACTTTATCTGTAATTCCATGACCCATTCCACATATTAGGTTTATTGTAATTGTTACGTTACGTCCAACATATGCTGTTTGAGGTTCTGCTCTTACGGTTAATGTTGCATTCTGTTTAACTGTATGTACTGGTATTTCACTACGTTCTTGACTGTCAATTCCTGTACTGTTAACGTACTTGTCATCACCAAGGTAGACAACTTTTACTGTGTAATCACTGTCTGCCCTTGTTATGTTAAGGTTAACTATTGTACTTGTACCATTAATATTTACAGTAGAAGTATTTGTCCATGTATCATTTGAAACTGTTACATTGAATTTTCCACTAGTTATTGGGTTTGTAGTGTTATCAGTGACGCTTACACTGATTGTTACATTCTCAACTGTTGTGTTAAGTACTTTTACTGTTGTGTTTGTTGGTATTCTGTTTACTTGTAGTGTGATTGTACCATTTGTTCTACCAACTGATCCACCACCAGCATATGTTACGTTAACTTCATATTCACCTTCTCTTGTAGGAGTGTATGTGAATTTGTAAGTTCCGTTTATATCAGTTGTGGTTTCACCGGATGCTATTCCTGTAACTCCATTTATTGTCCAGGATAATCTTACATTGGAGATGTTTCCATTCATTCCATCCACTAATTTACCTGTTACTGTTACAACTTCTCCCACACTTGCAGGATTTGGTGTAGCATTAATTGTAATATTAGCATTTTGAGTAATTACATCAAATGTGGTTGAATTTTGACTTCCAGTGTAAATGACTGAATCACTAATTGGAACAAATTGAACTGTTACTCTAACATTTGGTTGTGGTATTGTTAAACTTGGCAAGCTTATGATGTTACTGGTATCTAATTCCTCTGTTAATACGAGATTTTCACCTATGTAAACATATAAGTAACCGTTACCATTATTGTCTTCATCAACATAAGTTATTTCTTTATTGTTGAATGAATCATTTACTGTTATGTTTAATGTTACATTTCCAGCTGTATTGTTTAATACATTTATAATGGTTATTGTAGGTAACTTTTCTACTGTAAAGTTCACGTTTGCTTCGGTTGGTTTTACAAGTTCAGTTCCATTATAAACTATTCTTACAGTTTTATTATTAGTAAGAGCACGTGTTGTATAATTGTATTCAAATTTACCATCAGTTACAGTAGCATTTCCTACATTTACATCTCCAACCCAGATTTGTACTATTTCGTTATCGCCTGTTGTACCATTGTTTACGTTGGTTCCATTATCAATAACGAGTGTTCCTTTTATTGTAATGTTTTCTCCAATTTTTACAGGTGATTTTAGTACATGTACATCCATTATGGATTCGTGTCTTGTAGTGTTTATGTCCACTGACTGTTTTGGTTCTAATTGACTTAATGTTCTTACATCAACACCAGCACTTGCATTGTATACTTCATTTGCAACATAGTTAACTGTTACTGTTACATTGTCCATGCTGGTTATTTCTGTTAATGGGATGAGTGTTATTCCTCCAGTACTGTTTACAGGTACTGTTCGTGACACATTATTTCCAACTTTAACTGATAATTTTCCAGTTGTTACAATGTCTCCAGTATTGTTTGTTACATTAACCTTTATTACAACACTTCCAACTGTAGTGTTAACTATTCCGATAACTGTTTTGGTTGGAATAAGGTTTACTGTGAACTCTTTGCTTTCACTTGTTACACTGCCGATTGTTGGACTGCCAAGGTATGTGGCATTAACCTTTTTAACTCCCTGAGTATATGTAATGTTAACTAGGCTGAATTTACCATTAGTAGCATTTACTGTGTAGTTTTGGTTATCAATACTTATTACAACTATGTTTTCTCCACTGATGTCTTCAAGCATACCGTTTTTAAGAGTACCGTTAATTGTTACGGATTGTCCTATTTCAACGCTTGTTGGTTGTACATCAATTAGTATAGTTGCTGTTTGATTACTTACTGTAATGTTTTCTAATGATTTTGTTTTATCATCATCCAGTTTCACATCACTTGCTAAGTACATATTGTTTTCCATGTATTTGGCTGTAACTTGTATGTTACCTGTTGTTGTGATGTTTCCTAGTTTGATAATGTTTTCAGCTTTTGTTATTGGATAACTTCCGATTAGATTGTTATCTTTATCATAGAATTCTACTGTTCCGGTTGTTACGGATCCACCATTTGTTGCATTCACTACTTTAACATTTACTGTGATGTTTCCAACAGTATTGTTAATTATTTCAATACTTGAGTTTGTTGGGATTTTATCTACTTTTATTGTTGTAGTGTTGTGTGATGCGTTTGCTACTGTATTTGTATTTGGATCGTAGTCCACTGTTACTGTGAATGTTCCGTTTCCATTACTTATACTTGTCTGTGCATCGTATGTGAATGTGTAACTTCCATCAGCGCTTGTGGTTGTCTGGTATCTTGTGTTGTTGATTGTTATGTAAATGTTTTGGTTGTTCACATCACCTAATGGGTTTATGAGTTTTCCTGTTATTGTTATTGGTGTTCCTATGAATGTTTCGTTAGGTGTTGCTTCTATTGTGATATTTGTTGGCTGTTTTGAAAGAGTAATGTTTGTAAATTCTTCACGACTTGTGCTATTTAGTCCAAGACTTCCATTATAATGGTTGTTTTCAATGTATCTTACTGTTACCAGTACACTTGAACCTGTTGTTGGTAATCTTATAATGGTTACTCCACTATTATTTACGTTTACTGGTTCTTGTTGGTTACCATCAACTGTTATGCTTAACTGACCTGTTTTAACAATTTCATTGTTTTGTATGTCATTTACTTTTACACTAATTGTTACATTGTTTATCACATTGCTTACCACATCAACTAATGTTTCTGTTGGTAATCTGTTTAATGTGAATGTTTTTGTAGCATTTAATGCATTGTAGATGACAGATCCAGGATATTCAACTCGGATAGTGTATATGCCTGCAGTGTCGTTTGTTATTGTGAATACTTTGTTGTTTATGTATTCATTGTTTGAGATAACATTTACAATTCCGCCTGTTGAGTTGAGTATTGTAATGTTTATTTCACTTGTCACCGGATTGTCATTGTGTGTTACTGATACGTTCACTTTGATGTTGTTGTTCACAAACTCTGAATCCTTGTCAAGTGTGATGTTTATAGTTACATCATCCTTATGTAATCT
This sequence comes from Methanosphaera sp. ISO3-F5, assembly GCF_034480035.2. Classification (NCBI taxonomy): domain Archaea; kingdom Methanobacteriati; phylum Methanobacteriota; class Methanobacteria; order Methanobacteriales; family Methanobacteriaceae; genus Methanosphaera; species Methanosphaera sp. ISO3-F5. The sequence goes on along the minus strand of NZ_CP118753.2, from coordinate 563,939 downwards.
TCCAGTTTTGTGTTCTTCGTTACCAGCATATTTGTAATTTCCACTGTAAACTACTCTTACTGTGTTTTCTCCATCATTATAGTCAGCATCTAATGTTATAGTGTACCTTCCATTTTCATTTGGGGTTAAAGTACTCATGTTAAGTGTTTGGTATGGTTCATTGTTGATATAAACTGTTAAAGTTCCATCTGTTACATTTTCACTAGAGTTTAGTTGACTTGTTACCCATGTTTCGATGGTTACATTTCCCAGAGTTTCGTTTAATGTGTTAATATATACTTTTGTTGGTATTTTTTCAACATCGTATGTGATTGAATTTGTTGAAGAAATGATTTTGTTTTCTTCACCATCATAGTAAACTGTTACATTTATAGTGCCGTCAATTTCTGTTGTTCTATGATAATAGTACCATCCACCAGTACCTGTTACATTATATACTTTCACAGGGTTTTCTCCATTCATGTCAGCGAATGTTAGGTTAACTACTGCGTTTTCAATAGCATTGCCCATTCCATCCGTTAAACGTCCGTAAATGGTTATGTTGTCTCCAACATAAACTTTGACTGCATCCTTGAATATTGTGATTGATGATTGTTGTACTAGAACATCAATACTGGTTAACTCCTGGTTTGTACCGGTTGAGTTAGCTTTACTTGGATTGTATTTGTCATCTGTTCCAAGGTATTCGACAGTTACACTATGGGTACCGTTTGTAAGTATTCCTTCAAGTTTTAATGTGTATTCATCAACATTAGTGAATTCCTTAATGTCACTAGTTCCGTCAACTGTTACATTTAATCTTCCACTAGTTATGTTGTTACCATATTCATCGGTTACTTTAACTTTTATTGTTACGTTTCCTGCAGTAGTGTTTAATACTGTTACATTTGTTCTGGTATTAACTTTTTCTACTGTGAATGTGTATGGTTCTGAAGTTATTGGTGCAATTATGTCTCCACCGATATATGAAGCATTTACTGTGTATGTTCCGTTTTTGGTTGGTACATATGGTACTGTGAATGTTCCATCTTCATTTGTGATACTTGTAGGAATCTCTTTTACAAGGTCTCCTGTAGAATTATATATGTATACTGTGATTTCTCTTTGAGCAGCCTGACCCATTCCATCAAGGAATGTACCATTTATTGTAAGTGTCTGATCAACTTTAACCGTGTCATTTGCACTTACTGTAAGGTTACCTGTTTGTCTTTCAAGTAGTCCTGTGTTAATGTTGTTAGTGCTGAATTCGTGTGTAAGATTTCCTGTGAAGTTTACGATTATTGTTATTGGTGCCTGTGAAGTACTTGTTATGTTAAATAGTGTTGTTGTACCATTTAACTTTGCATCACTGATTATGGTATTTCCATATTGTATTGTGATGTTTCCTTCATCTAGTACCAGGTTATGGTATGTTTCATCTACTTTTACACTTATTGTTAAGTTTCCAACTGTGTTGTTAACAACGGTTATTGTTACACTTGTTGGTAGTTTATCAATTGTGTATTGTGCAGTATTATTCACTGGATTGATATGGTCATTTCCAAGGTAGCTTGCAGTGACGTTTACTGTTCCAGTCATGTTTACTGTACGGTTATATGAGAATCTACCATTTGTTACGTTTACTTCTTTTATATCAGTGTGTGTTCCATTGGTAAATGTTAAGTTAATTTTGCCGTCAATTACCTGGCGTAGTCCATCAATAAGTGTACCGTTAACATTTATTGTTTCACCAACATATGTTTCGGTGGTGTTAACGTTTATTGTTAATGTTGCTGTCTGATTTTTGGAGTTAATAACTATTGGTGTCACACCATTTTCATCTTTACCTGTACTGCTTTCATGTGTGTTGTCACCCGTATAATTTAAGGTTACGTTGATTTCACGACTTGTAGTGGTTACTGGTACGATGAATGTTGTACTGTTAGTCCAATTGTTGTCTTGTCCATAGGATAAATCATTTTGAACTATTCCGTTTATTGACAGGTTGTATTTACCTGATGTTACTGGGTTACCATTTCTTGCATCAGCTATTGTTACTGCAAGTTCTACTTTTCCATAAGTATCATTGTGAATACTTACAGTAGTGTTTGTAGGTATTTTACTTACAGTGTATGATGTTTTAGCTGTTGAGTTAATGAATGTGTCATTAATGTATGCAACTGTTACATTAATTGGTCCAGCATATTTTGTATGTCTATTGTATTCAAAGTATGAATTGTTAAATTCTACTGTTACTGTTTCTGGGTTACCATTACTGTCAACAAAGGTTATGTTTACAACACCATTAATAAGGTTTGTCTGGTTATTAATGCCATCATAAACATATCCACTGATTTTCACTGTATCTCCTACGGTAGGATTTGTAGGGTTTGCTGTGACGGTTATGGTTGCAGTCTGTTTTTGTACTGTTATGCTTGTAACACTACTTTCTGTATTGTTGCTTTCAACATACTTGGTGTTTCCAGGGTAGGATACGTTAAGGTTGTAATCTCCTATACCAGGTGAAGGTAGTGTTATAACAGTTTCGTTTCCGGTTATTTGTGCTGTGAACTCATCAAGATTGCCAAATTTGATTGTTAAAGTTCCTTCTGTGATGTTTAGTCCATCATTTCCTTTAACATTAACACTGATTGTTATATTACCATAGGTACTGTTTAATGTATGTACAGTGGTGGTTGTTGGAATCTTGTTTATGGTGAATTCTGTGCTATTGTTTACTGAGTTAATGTTACTTATACCAGCTTCGGTTGTTCCTTCAAATGTTGCATTCACAATAAAGGTTCCTGCAACAGTTGAGGTACGATTTATTTCAAAGTATCCTTCAGGACTTGTTGTAGGTGTGAAAGATGCTATGACTGCATAGTTTGTGCTGTTTTTAACTACAACACTTACTTGTCTGCCACCTATTGGAAGACCTGTGTCTACATCATATAAGTATCCGCTGATTGTAACATTTTCGCCGACACTGTATGTTGCCTTGTTGGTTGTTACGGTGAGGTTTGCATCGTGTTTGTGTATGTTAATTACAACTTCGTTTCCAGTTCCATCTTCTACTCCTATACTGCTCAGGTATTTTGGAGTTTCAGGATATGTTACTGTTAATGCGAATTGACCTGCATAGTTTGTAGGTATCATTATATTTGTTGGAGTTGTAGTTATTGGTACAGGACTTAATGGGTTCGTATTCACTACGACGTTTAATGTTCCTTCACTGATAGTGGTATTTGTACGAGCGTCATATACTATTACGTCAATACTTGCATTTGCCCATGAATCATTATGTATGGTTACATTGGTCTTTGTAGGTATTTTAGTAATATTGAATTTTGTACTGTTACTTACTGTACTGTATATTGCTGAGTCCAGTGTTGCAGTTACATTGTACTCTCCTGATGCAGTGTTTGAGTATATTATACTGTAAATACCATGGTCATCGTTTGTTATTTGTACTGTTGTGGTGTTTCCACTAATGTTTAATGTTAGTGTTCCACGGATTGGATGACCTTCATGGTCTGTTACATTAACTGTGATGTTTACGCTGCCATCTACAAATATACTTGTCTGGTTTACTGTTACCTTGATATTTGCATTACCTAGTGCTCCAGAATATTCGTCACTACTGTTAAGGTAGTAATTGTTTTCGTCATAAACTGCTTTTACACTAGTTACTCCACCAGTTATACCTTTATTTCTAAGGTATTCTTCTGAGTAGTCTTTTGCAACAAAACCGTTAGCATCATGTAGGTTTGCAGAACTGCTTAAGTCTATTTCATCGATAAGAGTTTCGCCAACATATAATTTTACAATACCATAATTTACTGGTGTTGTTTCATTATATACTTTGAATAATACTCTTAAATCTGATGAGCTTTCATCACCAATTAATACTTCCGTATCGGTTATTATCTTAGTTACATTGAAAGTTGCAGTAGCATTGGAAGGATAGCACATTCCATAAAATCCGTCAAATGATGCGTTAACTTCAAAGTTACCTATTTGACTGGCAGGAATTGTGAAATTGAACTTACCATTTTCATCTGTTTTTACTGGTTCATGAGTGTATGATCCATTAAATACTAGTATTACATCTGCATTTGGTACGCCTCTACCACATTCGCACATGATTGTACCGTTTATGGTGATTGTCTTATTGTATGGTGTATTCTGTGATGCTGTTAGTGACATGTAAGTTTCTTTTACACGAGCATTAACATCAAATGCATCTGCACTGCTAGTGTTAAACATTTCATTTGCTTCATATGTTACAAGTATGTTTGTTGTAGCATTGGTTTGAATATCTAATGGAATTATACTTTCAGCACCAGTAATGTTATGATAAACTGGGTTTGTTTCATCATTGTTGATTACTACTTTTATTCTACCTGTTTCTACACGGGTATCTGTATGTCCTTTTCTGTTGTCTGTTACGTTCACGCTTATACTGAAGTTTCCTGTAAGGTTATTGTTAACACTTACAACTGTCCTTGTTGGAATAAGATTTACTGTGAAGTTTGTTTGACGAGTTGTGCTTTCTATACCATCCATACCACCAAACAATACTGTTACATTATACGTTCCAATTTTGGATGTAGGGTATGAAATGTGATAAACACCTTCGTCATCTGTTATTGCATTTTCTTCATAGATAGATCCGGCTTCATTTATGACTGTTACTCTTATTTGCCTGTTCTTAATTGAATTACCGAATCCGTCTTTTAGAATACCTGTTATGTTAACATATTCTGTTACATATACTGATTCATTGGCCGTGACTGTGAATGTAATGTTTTGTGGAAGAACTTCTATAGGACTTATACTCTCTGCATTACTTCGATCATATGTGTCATTACCTGAGTACTGTACACTTATTGTGAAATTACCATATGTAACTAGGTTAGTTAATGATATTGTAATTTCTTTTGCTCCATTTAATGCTACTGGACTGTATGTGTAACCATTAGCTATAACTGTAATATTACCATTAGTAACGTCAATGCCATCATCTCCTTTTACGGAAACATTGATTTTAACATTACCTGCAGTATTATTTACTGTTGTAACTGTGGTTGTTGTAGGTATTTTAACAACATCAACTGTGAATCTTTTGCTTGTAGCATTGTATACTCCGTTAAGTCCAGGATATTCCACGTCAATTGTTAATCTATCATCTTTACTGGTTGGAATGGTTACTGTTAATGTTTTACCATCAGCACTAACTGTTCTTCCAGTAGTTATTTCGTTGTGATCTACTTTAACTGTGATGTTAGATGTGTCCAGTTGGTTGTTGTAATCGTCTGTTAAGTTGATTACCAATACGACTGATTGACTTACATTGACTGTGCTTGGATACTGAACTCCCAGGGATGTGCCTGTTAGGTTAATATGTTCACTTGTTAATGTGTCATTAAATGCATCGGTTGCATTGTATACGTTTGTACCTGCATAGGATGCGTTTATAGTAATGTCACTATTATTGTTTGGCGTGTATTTACCTTGATAAAGTCCGTCTGCATAAGTTAATTCGCCACTGTATGTTTGGTTATTAATCTTTACACTGATACTTTGACCAGGTATTGCTTCTCCAGAACTGTTTGTTAGGTTGATTTTGAATGTGAATTCAGTTCCTACTTTTACAGTTTCCGGTACAATTATGCTCATGACTGTTGAGATAAGGCCAATATTTTCCTTGTCTATTGTTTGAGCAGTTGCTTGTTTAGCTTTATACCTGTTGTCTCCAGTGAAGTTTGCATTGAAGACTAAATCGTTAGTGTTGCTTGTTGGAGTGTAAATAGCATAATAAATCTGGTTGTCCGTGTCATAGTATACCGTTACTTTTTCGTTGTTTACTGTTGCGTTGATTTTGTCAGCCAGTCCATTAATCTTATCGTTTGAACCTGTTGCATTAGTTAGTGTTATGTTGAATCTGAATGATTCGCTTATGTTAACTTTGCTTGGAACAGTGATTTCCAGGTTAGTGTCTATAAGATCCACTTCAACTTCGTTATCGGCTGTTCTGTTAGATGCGTATACTCCTTCTTTACCAGCATATTCTGCATATATTGTTAATGTAGAGTTATTTTCTGGTATGTATGTTATTTGTTTTGTAGGAGTATCTGTGCTAATTTGAACAGTTTCTGTGTGAGTGCCTATGTGTACTGTTACTGTACCGTTTACTGTTTTATCAGCAGTGTTTGTGTTGTTTGTTAGTCCAATTGTTATTGTGATTGGACTGTAAACTGTTCCAGTTGTTGGACTGATACTAAGTGTTACTTTGGTTGGAATTAGGTTAATTTTATCACTAGTTAATGATGAATCAATAGCATTTGATGCTGTGTAGTTTTTATCTCCTTCAAAGGTAGCATTTATTACTATGCTAGTATTGTTCTTAGGAGTATAAGTTACACTAATTTCACCATTTTCATTTGTTTGTGATAAACCAGTAATTTCTTCCCCGTTTACTCTAACAATGATTGTTCTACCGGAAACTGCCTGATTACCTGTTGTGTTAAGTCTAACCTTAAAAGTGAAACTTTCACTAACAGAAGCAGTGTCCGGAACATTACTAATAGTTACAGTAGTATCATTAATAATTCTGGACACATTAGTACTGTTCTGTACAGTAGTGTAATTAGCATTACTTAAAGTTGCAGTTATAACAACTTTACTACTATCACCAATAGTGTAAGTATATGATGCCTGACCATTACCATTTAATTGTATTTCATGGTTACTTCCATCATTGAATATGATACTTCCATCAGCAATATTCTTACCACTATTAACATCAGTAACATTAACAGTAATAGTTACCTGATCACCATAATAACCAGAATATTCACTTTGCAATGCAATATGAGCACTACCCTGACTAACTATTAATGTACCATCAGTACTGCTAGACTCTGAAGCATTATAAATATTTAATGCATCATTATATGTTGCAGTAATTCTACTGTTATCAGTATGATTAAACACAACATTTTCTAGCTTAGCTTGACCATTATTTACATTAACTGTACCAAGAACTTGGTCACCATATTTGAAGGTCACACTTCCCTGAGGAACATTACCCTCACTTACAAGAGCAGTGTTATTAACCACAGTAGCAGTAATATCCACTGATTTACCCACATTAGCACTTATAGTCCCTAATGAAGTAACCGTAGGAATTAACATACCATTTACAGTAGTTGAGCCAGTAGCCTCATTATAATTATCACCATTAAATACTGAAGTAATAGTTACAGTCTCATTAGCAGCAATAGTATAAGTAATTGAAGCCTGACCTTCCACCAAAGTTACACTATCAATTGTAGTACCATCCTTCTTAAAGGTTACACTACCCGTTAAATCATCACCAGTAGTAGCATCAATAACATTAGCAGTAATAGTTACAGTTGACTTAATGTAATCAGTAATCACATCTTCTACTTCAACATCAGCATCACGGTTAACAATTACAACACTACCCTCTGGAATATTAGTAGTGTTTCCATTATGAGAAACATTACCCTCATATGATAGTTCTAATGCAGGTGAACTGCCAACATCCATACCAGGAACTTTAATATTCACGAAACCATCAGCTGCTGTTGTACCACGAGCAATTTCCGTACCATCCCTTTTAACAATGACAACAGAACCAGGTACAACCTGACCTGCATCACTTGTATTTGCAACTTTAACCCTTAAAGTCACATCATTATAAGTAGTATTAACAAACTCATAATGTAAAGTTGTGTTCATTTTAGGTTTTACTTCCAAATAGATAGTGCTACTTGCATAATACAAGTTATCTTCTAGTAATGTAACATTTAATTTAGTATTAGTACCATTTATATGCCAGGCATAAGGATTGAAAAGATGATATGATTCACTGAGAGTTGCTGTGTAAAATTCACCTTTTGTAACATTCCCATCTTCCATCCAGAAACGAACAGTACTACGTGTAATATTATTATATGGACTTGTAGTATTCTGTGCAAGTGCATAGAACCTAAATGTTTCACCCATATTACCATAATAGATATAGTTAACATTATCATCAGTAACTATATTAGGATTAATACTGCTAGGGAAAGATACTCTCACATCTGAGAATTTATCAAACACTACTTCACTAGTAGTGCTTTCATAAAGACTATTTCCTTCAAAGTTCACATCATAATGTCCTGCTTCAACATAAGTATATGAATTTGAATGACCAGCATATCTAGTATCTATTGTAAGATTAGCATATCCTTGTGAATTAGTTGTATTCCTAACTGTTACTAAATCATCAACTATACTATAATGTGTTTTAGTATTATCAGTAGCAACTAATCCTTTAACACGGTATGTGATGTTAAGATATCCACCATTAATAGGATTACCGTTTTCATTTGTTAATCTTGATTGAACAACTACTCTACTCTCATTAACAAATACAATACTTGACTGCATATTAATACTTGATCTAACAGTTAATGAACTAACAGTTGAAGTACTTGTATTATAATTATCAGCACTACCATATACTGCTCTAATACTGAAAGTACCGGAAGTATCTGTTGTGTAATCAAGAGTTGCTACCCCATTAGAAACTGTTGCAGTTCCAATCTGAGTATTACCCCTATAAAATGTTACACTACCTTCATCAACTATTACACTAGTATCATCATTATTAACAATACTTGCAGTAAGTTTTACTTTATCTCCCTTATCAACATTAGAATCATTCAAAGATAATGTTGTTGTAGTTGGAATACCTACCACATTATAAGTTTGACTTTTAGTTGCTGCATGATATAACCGTTCTCCTGTTGACGTATCAACAATCCAATGAGATCCGGCAAATGTTACATTTACTCTTACAACACCAGTTTTAGCTGCAATAACCGGTACCGTAGCATCACCATTCATACTGGTCAAATATACCTGACCATTCATATTGGTTATACCATTTAAATTCTGTATACTACCATTAGCATAAGTAACTTTAATTGTCACATTTTCATGAGGAATACCTACAATAGTACCATCATCCATAGTAGCAGTTAATCTTACATTTACATTATTCGTCTGATTAACATGAACATCAGGTGCAGTGATAACTATATTCGTATCAAAAGCTTTCTTTTGTACAGATACTGTTGGTTTACTTCCTTGATATTGTATTTCCGCTTTATTTTCATAAGCAGCATTAGTTGCAATCGTATTTCCAAAAATTAAGTTAGAACCTCTAAATTGTCCTTTATTAAAGCAATAAAAGATTGGATTAACATAGTTTTCAAAAATGGATGTGTATGCAACAAATATATTTCCTGTAGTGCCCCCTGTAACTTGAGCATCAAATGCTCGAGCTTTCGTGCCACTAAAATAACAATTTGTTGTCGTTATTAATACAGTATTACCTAATCCACCATCAAACTTGTATATTCCATTACAATCATAGAATTCACAGGCAGTTAAATTATGACCATAACCACCATATATCACATATCCTGGAACATTTCTTATTACAATATTGGATAGTGTTACTTTATATCCATTGCTCGTGAAAAGATTTCCACTTCCAGTGTATGTTATTGTGTGTCCCTGTCCGTCAAGTGAGAAATCAGCAGTAAGTGAATAGCCATCACTTAATGTTATATCACCGTTTAGTACATAGGATCCATTTATGCTTGTTGCACTTTTGGTGTTTGTACTTGTATTCTTAGCTTTGTTTATCGCCTTTGCATTTGTTTTGTTTTCTTTTTCTATTTCATTTTGATCATCCGTCTCCTCGATAGTATTGTCTTCACTTTGAGTTTTTGTGTTTGTTGTTTTTATTGTCTCCCCATTATTTTTGTTTATATCTTTTTGAACTGTTTTTACAGTTACCTCTTTGTGTTGTGTTGTTGTTGTGTTGTTGGCTACATTATCGTTTGCAGCTACTATGCAACAACATAATAAAGTGATGAACATGACTAAGAAGAAACAGAGCAGTTTCTTGTTTCTTATTTTCATAGTCTCTCTCATTTTATTTTGATTTTTATTTTGTGTATATCATTTTTGGAATGATTAAATCACATTTTAGCATGTTTTTTTTAATAAAATCATTTTAAATATCATTAAATAAACTACAATTATTACACGTTTACTTGTTTTATGATTGGTTGCTTTTTTAGTTGTATGTGTTTTGTTAGAATTTTTATATCTTTTGATATAATTGTAATAAGTCATAATTTATTTGTTTTCTTTCCTTAGTTAAGTAATAATTTTAATAAATAAATTATGCATTGGATTATTAGTTATATCTAATACAAACTTTTTTTATCAATTATTTAATTTAACTTTAAGAAAATTTAGTGATATTTTATCACTGTATTATGTTATTACTTTAAAGCATATATATTTATGGAAATATGACTTTTCTAATAAGCGTTTAAATGAGAGTATTTAGAAAACAAAGACATTAAACACCTTAATTTTTAGATTTAGGTATACCTAAAGTTAAACATTTTCAATTAAGAAAATATAAAAAAAACAACAAAAAGTAATAATTAAAGACCAAAAAAATAATTAAAATAAAATTAAATACCATTAAATAAAAATAAAATAATACTTTTAAAAAATAAGGTATTATATTATAGTTAAAATATTATAAAAAAATTAAAATAAAATCAAGAATTATTTAAACTTAATTTAAAAATGTATAATTACAAAAATTGTAAAAATTGGGAGGTGAAAATTGTTTTAAATTGCTTATTCATTTTTCCATTGTGTGTATCCACAACGACCACATGCATATCTGTCACCATGGTCTGCCATGAATATACCATGTGAACATCTTACACATTCTGGGTTTTTTCTAACGATTTTACCGTCTTTTACTTCATATAATTCGTATTTTTTTGACATTTATATTAACTCCTTATAGTAGTATTTATTCTGCATCTTCTGCTTCAGCTTCTTCTTCTGCAGGTGCTTCTTCTTCAGGTTCTTCGTTTTTTGCAATTACTGCTTTTGGTTCAATTTCTTGTAATTTTTCTACGGAATCGTACACTTTTGCTAAACCAACTGCTTTTGTAGCTCCATAGCTAGGCTTCATGCTGTCCACCACGAGGAGATCGTTGGATGCGTCTTCAAGTGCAACAAGTTTATGTTTCACTTCAAGGATGTTTGGTGTTCCTTCACTTGGATAGTCACATTCAAATTCAATTTCAGTCCTATTTAATAATGGGTTTTCTTTTTTTGATAAGATTTTAATTTCCATATTATCGTTATTCCTTAATTAATTGTTTATAATAATTTAAAGCCTTATCATAGGCTTCTTCAACTCGTACCAACACAACTCCTTCATTTGGTTGACCATATAATATGAAAGTGTCAATTGGTGAGTTTATTACACAGGGCAAAACTGCTAAATCCTCTTCTCCATTAACTTCAATTATTATTGGATTATCATTTGTAGCTTCTTGAATTGAATTACTACATAATTTTATGAATTCTTCAGTTAGCACTCCTGCTGGATTATCCACATAGATAATGTTGTTTGTATGATTTAAGTTATGTTGTATAGGTTTTCTTTTTGTAAGATTGTCCACAATACATAATTGTGGTTGTATTCCTATTTCAACAAGGTTTTTTGATGTAACATCGCCTATTGCGATTATTAACTTTTCTTCTTTTATTTGTTTTCGTAGCGGAATTTCAATTAAATTAATGGATTTGTGCAATTCACCTAATGGTTTTTTTAATTCTTTTCTCAAAGAGTTTGGTAGTTTTAGCACATTTTATCTCCTTAATTTTTTCTGACTTTCAATGCATATCTTCCTGGTGAATTAATGTTTAGTTCTTGTGCTAATTGTGATTCATCAGGGTCCACTACTACTATTAATCCAGTCCAATCTGAAGATGTTTCAGTTCCACATAGTGGGCATGTCTTTTCAAAAGACACGTAGTTACATCTTGTACATGCTCTTTCGGCCATGATAATTCTCCTTTAACTTCTTCATACTTATTTTTTGGATTTTTGTTTTTCTTCTTCAATCCATTCGAAACGTCCTAGGCCAGGTTGTCTCATTGTTAAACCAATTTTACAGTCTTTAGTAGAATTTCCTTTCATACTTAATGCTACTATTCTTGCTCGTACAAAGTCTGATTGTTCGAGTGATTTGTTTGTTTCGTTTGCAACTAGTGCTCCACGTTTTTCATCATAAGTTATGTAATCATTGGTTACTTGTGATACGTGTACTAAACCATCTAATGGTCCTATTCTTACAAATGATCCAAATTCAATGATTTCAATTACTTCTCCATCAATGACTTCATGTAATGTTGGTTTAAAGAATAATGCATCAAATTTTACATGATAAAATGCTGAACCGTCTCCTATTACCACTGTTCCTTCTGAATGGTCAGTTACTTGTGTTACAGTTATTAGGATACCTAACTTTTTATCTAGTTTTCCTACATATTTTTTGTTAAGTATTTCAGCTGCCACTTCTTCTAGTGGTTTATCAAACATATTAGGTGGTACTCTAACTGTATCTTCGATAGTTGCTATTTCGTACACTTTGGATACCTCACATATGTTTATTCATATTTTTCTTTATATAATTCTATTGCATGTAAAACAGCTTCTTTAGCGGCTTGGTTATCTTCCCATCCATTAATTTCTACTGTTTTATTTTCTAATGCTTTGTATTGGCTAAAGAAATGTTCTATTTCTTTAAGGTAGTGTTCTGGTAATTGTGAAATATCTGTGATATTTTCAAATCTTGGGTCTTCTACAGGTACTGCTAATAGTTTATCGTCACTGTCTCCTTGATCTATCATTCTCATTATACCTATTGGTCTTGCGTCTATGATACATCCAGGGAATGTTGGTTGGTCCATGATTACCATTACATCGAATGGGTCTCCATCTTCCCATAATGATTTTGGCATGAAACCATATTCTGCTGGGTAGTGGAATGGTGAGAATAGTACTCTGTCTAGTGCGAATGCTTCTTTATCTTTATCGTATTCATATTTGTTTCTAGAGCCTGTTGGAATTTCTACAATTACAGTTATTTCTTCAGGTACGTTATTTCCTGATTCTATGTCTGTCCAAAGATTCATTGTTTTTCCTCCAAATCATATTTACTATTATTTTACGATTTATGTTTTATGTAACCGTCTATTTCTAGGAATCTGTGTTGTCTTAAGTATATGACTGTGATTCCCTTTTTTCTTGCTCTTTTTCGAAGGTTTTTATCGTTTGTACATAGTACATCTTCTTTTGTACAGTACTTTAGTAACAAGTTATCTACATGATCATTCTTTTTGATTTCAACTATTGAGAATGGATCTTTTTGTGCTATTTGTAATGCGATATTACATGCTATCTTGTCTTTACCTTTTGCCTTCTTTTTAAGAGTGGTTAATTCATTGATTACTAGTGATGGTACAATTAATTCATAATATGAGGGCAGTATTATTTCTAGTTCTCCTACTACATCTATGCCTAATTGAATCATCATCATCAAAAATTTGTATCAACTACTGCTCTATGCTTTGATGATACCATAACCAATAAGCCTCCATCTAGCTCCTACTCTACGGCTTAAAGCTACACGTTGACCTTCTTCTGCACATACTGGTAATCTTAGTTGTACATCTACTTCACTGTTTCTTGCACTTGTTACAAGTCCTACTGTTGTACTTGTTCCAATGTTTATCATTAAGTTTTCTGAAGAATGTATCGGTTCAACTTCTGTTTCGTTTTTAGTTCCGACTACTCTATCAAGCAAATGTGTTTGCATAGTAAATTCTTGTATGGTTGGTGGAAGTGATCCGGGTTTTCCTGCTATTGAACCAGATAATGAATCTGCTTTTGTTAGTGCAGGGTCTAATAGTAATGCCACTCCAATTAAACCTCCAGGTGCAACTTCGTCTACAAAGTTGTCTGCTGCTTCAAGTCCAATTATTGTACTGGTTAAGCTTCTCCATTCAGATTTTCCTTTTTGTTTTATCTGAATTCCTGGTTTAATTTCTATTTCGTCACCAACTTTGAGTTTTCCTTGGATTAGAGAACCGCCTATGATTCCACCACTAATCTTTTTAGGGTGTGTTCCAGGTTTGTTTATATCAAATGATCTTGCTACGAATAGTTTTGGATTTTTACGTAGGGATCTTCTTGGTGTTTTGATATGTTTTTGAATTGTTTCAATGAGTATATCTATGTTTGCACCTTGTTGAGCTGATATAGGTATTATTGGTACTCCATCTGCACAAGTTCCTTTTACAAACTCTTTGATTTCGTGATAGTTTTCTATTGCTTTTTCCTTAGGTACTGTATCTATCTTGTTCTGTACCACTATAACATTTTTTACACCTATTACATCTAATGCCATTAAGTGTTCTTTTGTTTGTGGTTGTGGGCATGGCTCGTTTGCTCCTATTACTAGTATTGCTCCGTCCATTATTGCTGCACCGGAGAGCATTGTTGCCATGAGTGTTTCGTGACCTGGTGAGTCTACGAATGATACTTTTCTAAGTACGTCTGTTTTAGAACCGCAGTGTTCACAAGTTTCTTTTGTAGTGTAACATTGAGGTGAATCACATTCATTACATCTTCTGAATGTTATGTCAGCATATCCTAACCTTATTGAAATACCTCTTTTTGCTTCTTCACTGTGTGTGTCTGTCCATATACCAGATAAAGCTTTTGTTAGAGTAGTTTTACCGTGGTCTACGTGACCTACTAATCCAATGTTTATCTCGGATTGTACTTTCATTTTAAGTTACACCTCCATTGATAGTAAATTATCAAGATTAGATAATCTAGTATCTATTCTTCTTGTGCTTCTTCTTCAGGTTCTGCGAAGATTTCAGCTAGTGTTTGTTCTCCTCTTTCTGAAACTTTTACATTTATTTGTGAGATGTCATCTGCGATTGTGTTTCCACGTACAGTTTTTCTTCTTCTTAATCCTTTTTTGGTAGGTTTGAATCCTACTCCTTCACTTACTAAACTTTTGAATCTTCTTGTACCATCTACGTCAGGTTTCATTGGGAAACCGTTTTTGTCGCTTCCTCCGGTGATTTTGAGTTTGTAACCTTTTAGTCCTAATACTCCACCACTGAATTCGTCTCCAATTTTAAGACCGTTTACGATTTTTGCATCTTTGTCTTCTAATTCTAATTGGTATGTTACATCTGCATCTGATACTACTACTTTATATGCCATTATAGGCCTCCGTTATTTGTTTTTAAGTATTGTTTTTTTTTGTAGTTACTTATTCCTACATTTTTTTTGTTATTGTAATATAATATTTTTTTTTAGTAGAAGTCTTCGTATTCATCTTCATCTAGGGTGTCCAGTTCACTCCAGTCAGTGTTTACTACTCCCCAGTTTGGATCTTCTACTTGTTGTTTAATTTCTTTAAGCTCATCTAGTGTGTGAAGCTCATCATCTAACAACTTATCCCCTAATTCATTGATTACTGCCATGAAGTTACGTTCATCCATGTCTACGTATAAGATGTCTCCTTCTTCAAAATCTTTTTCAAATGTTGCATCGGCTATTGCCATTGCGACTTTTGATCCTCTTGCTGATTTTGGTAGGCTTTCACCATTGTCTTCCATGCTTTCTACACGACCAACATAGTTTCCCTTATTGTTTATTAATACAGCACCTCTTTCAATTATACCAGACATTATTTCTACTCCGGCAATTGCTGGTTTACTGTTACGGAATACTAGTTTTGGCATTATGCGTATTGTTGCTGGACGTACAAGTGATTGTAATCTTTCGTTTTTCTGGCGTTCTTTTGCTGTTGTAACCCATTCAATGTAATCCTCAGTTAATTGATAAATTACTTTATCCTGGAATACTTTGATATCCTGGTCTGCTAATTCCTGTTCTGCTGATGGTAATATGTTTACATTAAATGCTACTATTACCCCATATTTAGTATCCTCTTCATACATGATTGATGCATTAATGATATCTCTACGTGAAATATCGCCTATTTCTGCAGATTTTATAGGTATATCCTTATCATCAAGTATGTTAACTAGTGCTTCGAGAGAACCTAGGGTATCGGCTTTAACAATTATACCAACATCACTTGTCTGAATACGTATATTATCCACTTCAGATAATAATTCTTCCTCAATCCTTAAGTTGTCATCATTAGCTACTTTTAATGGTGAACCTGATACTACATCATCTACACGTGGAGCAACTATTTTTACTCCTGCTGCTGCTACAATCTGATCAGTATCCTCGAACATTGTCTTGGATTCTCTGATTTCCTCTAATGCCTTTGGTTTGAGAAGACTTCTAATCTTGGAGGATATGACTTTATTATCCTTTGTTAACATCATAATATGGTCGTCTTTATTAAGAACTCCATCATATAATATTGTGTCTATGGTTAATCCAAGACCTTTTTCTTCTTTTACTTCAAGAACTGTTCCTGATGCTGGTGCATCCTCTTCTATTTGAAGCTGTTCTCTTAAGTATTGGTATGCTAAACCAAGTAGCATTGTTAAAAGTTCAGGTAATCCTTCACCGGTACGTGCACTTATAGGCACTATGGTTATTTGACTTGCAAAGTTACTTACCCTATCAAAACGTTCTGATTCAAATCCTTCCTGATGTAATACTCCTACTATTTCATATAGTTTCTGATCTAAATCAAATGCAACTTTTGAATGTTGATTTTGTACTACTTCAGAAAATGATGCGTTATCAGTAGAGTTCCATCCAGGAATTCTGTCAATCTTGTTTGCAGCAACTACAAACGGTGTTTTTGATGTTTTTAATATGTTTAAAGCTTCATATGTTTGAGGTTTAAAACCTTCGTTAACATCCATTATTAAAATAGCTAAATCAGCTAAAGATCCACCACGTTTACGTAGTGTTGTAAAGGCTTCGTGTCCCGGAGTATCAATAAAGAATAAACCAGGAAGTCTGTCTTCTATCTTCATTTTTTCTAGGAACTCACCACAAATTGATGATATAACATCCATAGGTATTTCTGTTGCACCAATATGCTGTGTAATCCCACCAGCTTCTTTAGATGCAATAGTACTTCCCCTAATATGATCAAGAAGCGTTGTTTTACCATGGTCTACATGACCTAAAACTGACACTATAGGTGATCTAGTTTTCATTTTCTTATCCCCTAAAAATCATCTTATCCCATAAAACAATGTTTTACAGGCTTTAAAATTTATGTATTATTTAACAGTAGGTTAAATAAGTTAGTGTTCTATTTTTCCATATTAAACTTCTGAAATACTGAGAAATCACTTGAATGTTCCCTGAAAAAACTTAAATAAAATGTATCACTTTTTTTATTACCTTGTTGTAGAACATATACTTATTTGAATATTGAAATCATCCTATACTAATCAATAAGTAGATATTTTATTTTTTTTTATTATTTGCGCAAATTAAAATAAATATTTATTAGGGTTTTGAAGTTATTGATTACATTATTAAACTTCAATATTACTATATCTACATTACAATAATAGCAAAAAGAGCAAATAAAAGAAATATATTCTTATGGCTCTTATTCATATATAATATCTTCATCAGGTAATTCATAATCACAGAATTCTGATTCATCGAAGAATAAACCTATTTCTCTTACTGCGGATTCTTCAGAATCTGAAGCATGTATAACATTACGTCCAAGATCAATAGCATAATCTCCACGAATTGTTCCAACATCTGCTTCTTTAGGATTTGTTGCTCCTACCATTCTTCTTACTTGAGCTATTACATCATCAGCTTCTAAGACCATAGCAAATACTGGTCCAGAGGTAATGTATGAAACTAAATCATTGAAAAATGGTTTTTCACTATGTTCACCATAATGAGTTTTTGCAAGCTCTTCTGAAATCATAAGAGTTTTAGCTGCTATTATTTTAATACCACGTTCTTCAAATCTTGATAAAATTTTACCTGTTAATCTTCTTTTAACTGCATCAGGTTTTAACATGGCGAATGTTCTTTGTTTCATTGTTTAACCCACTTAACTTTTCTTGGAATTCTACCAAGTTTATTATTTTTTTCACATTTACTACTACAGAAGAAAGAAATTGATCCATCTCTACGGACATACATTTTTCCTGTACCTTCTGGAATTTCTTCTCCACAGAATGAACATGTTCTCATTTTTAAACTCCTAAAAATTCTTTTAAAAAAGAATATCTTAACAATAAAAAAGTATTAATCAAAAGACTCCTATACTTATGGAGTTCTGATTTCTTTAGCTTCTCTTATTGTATCTAGTAACATTAAAACGTCGCCTTCTTTGATAGCTCCCATAACGTTTCTAGTGAGTATTCTTCCTTTGTCTCTTCCATCAAGTATTCTGCATTTTACTTGCATTACTTCTCCAGTCATTCCTGTTCTTTTTAAAACTTCGATAACTTCAGCTGGAGTACCGTCTTCCATATAATCACCTTAAAATTTTGATTGGTTAACTAAAAAATAATTTACCGAAGTGACACCAAGATATATTAAAAAAATTTAGAAAGAATAAATCCTCTAATAATAGAGTACCCTTTTATACAAGAATATCTAATTTATTATATCAAACTTATCTTATTATTGTAAAATTTAAAATATATATGAGAGTTCCCTTCTAAGTAAGATTACTTATTTTATATAGTGCTTACTCCAATCTGATTAGTTTTTGAGTTCTGCAATTTTTTCAACGATTTCGTTTACTAAGTCTTGACCTTCACCTGCATCGATAATTGCAGCTGATGCGGTACCAACTTTAAGTCCTGCAGCTTCACCTAATTCTTCTTTGGTTGGAAGGTATGCGTAAGGAATTTCTTTTTCTTCTGCTAAAATTGGTAAGTGTGCAACGATTTCTGCTGGTTCAATATCTTCAGCAATAACTGCTAATGCAACATTGTTTCTTTCAATGTTTTTAGTTACTTCGTTGGTTCCTTTTCCGATTTTACCTGTGTCTCTTGCTATTTCTAAAGCTTCGTAAACTTTATCAGCTATTTCTTTTGGTACTTCAAATTTTACATATACTGAATTTGCCATTTAATTGTCCTCCAATTATCATCTGGTTTTTTAACCATCCATTTCAAGAGATAAAAATGATTGCCTTAATCCTAAAATTAAATGTTTTAAAACTTATCATATTATATAAAAATAATAATCAAACAGCAACAACAATTTCAACTCCTGTTGTCTGATTAAATGACCATTCTAAAAAATATAATTTATATAATAAAAAATATTCTAATTTAAAACTCCTTAATGAGTGATACTCATTCGCTCACAGTTTTAAGTATGTTAAAAATTAGTTATTTAATACTATGTCTTTACTATAATATAAAGTTATGCCCAAGATGAATAGGCATTAATAAAATATAAAATAAAAAATCTAAAAAAAAAATTGTCAAAAAGGGGGGTTAAGTAATGGGAACTAAACTTTAACAATCTTACTAGTTTCATTACGTTGACCAAGATATGCCTGTCTAGCACCAGTAACTATCATGACACTTTTAATCTTAATGCTCTTATTAATTTGTAATTTACTTAAATTAATTTTACCACCAGATACCTTGAAGTTCTGCGTCTTATTAGTTTTAGCATTAACATAAGATCTACCATTAATCTTTATATTAACATTGTTAGTGCCTATCACATAATTATTCTTATAATCCTTGATAGATGCCTGAACACTTAACTGATTCTTAGAGTTAACAGTAACTTTACTAATACCTATCGTAATAGGACTTCTTTCAACATTAAATTTCGTGGTACCTCTAGTGTCAGGATAATAAATATCACTTACAAGCACTGCTTCAACATTATAGTCACGCACATTACCATCATTAGTTACACCACCCATACCCTGAGGTACTGTGTACTTATATGATGCAGTATTGTTTGAGTTTACTTTTACAAGTAAGTTTGCTCCATTTTTATCTTTAATTGTTTTACCGTTTACTTTAAATAATACTTTAGTACCGGTATGCATCATTGTTTTATTCTTATAATTTGGTGTTGTATCAGAGAGTTTTGCTGTGAAAGTTATTGTTTTATATTGTTTTTGTTTAGATGGTGTTGCAGTTACTGCAATTTTAGCATCACGTTTCTTGATTTGAGCTGTTACAACATCACTTTTTGCTTCATTATATTTGTATGAACCACTATATGATGCTGTTAAATTTTTAGCATTTCTTAAGTATAAATCTGCATTGATAGTAATTGTCACTAATCCATTGTTAACTTTGAATTTCCATGCCGGAGCAGTACTGTTGAAACTACCATCAGTTCTTAATGTTTTACCATTAAGCTTGAATACAAGGTTTCCACCACTAACTAAATTATTATTGGCATCTTTAATGTGTGCAATAAGTTTAATGTCTTCACCGATTATACCGCTTATAGGTTCTACAGTTAATGTTGTGTTGATTTTATATGTGGTTATGCTAACTGTGGTGTTGTTTGCTGTGTACTTGTTGTTTCCTGCATAAATTGCAGTGATATTTTCTGTTCCAGGTAAAGTATCAACAGGTATTACTGCTATTCCCTTATTATCTGTTTTTCCTATTCCTATTGTTTCTCCTGATTTGTTTTTAATTGTTATCTGTGCGTTTGTAATTGGATTTTCTAATTTGTTATCCAGTATAACTACAACCTTTGTCTCTCCAACAGTGTTGTTTTCAGGAACTGCCCTTATGACTGTTGTTTTATTCCAGGAATCTATTAATTCATTTAATTTATCAATTTCATTTTGTAAAAGATTAATTTCTTCATTTAACTCTTTTATTGTATTATTTAATTCTTTAATCTTGTTATTTAAGTCATTTATTGTTTTGTTTTGGTCTTGTATAGTCTGATTCTGCTCCCGAATAGTCTGATTCTGCTCCTGAACAGTACCATTCAAATCTTGAATTGTCTCATTCATTTCATCTATAATCTTCTGATAGTCAGGTATTACAGTTAAATCTTTTGACTTGGTGCTTCCCATTAAATCATCACTATCTTCAATTGTGGCTTCCACACTTCTTTCACCAGATTCAACTGTTGTATCTGTAACAGTAATTATACCATTATCATCAGTTTTTTCAGTAATTTGTGTACCATTAGGTAGAGTAATATTAATTTCCTGTTGTTTTAATGGAGTTCCGTCTTTTTCTGTTGCATTAACTTTTATTGTAACATTACCTTCAGTATTATTCAAGATATCTATTTCAATCATTGTTTCTGGAATAACAGTTAAGGTATCTGTCTTATTGGATGGGTTGTATATTTCATTACCCCAGTAAGACACGTTAATCGTGTAAGTTCCTTTTTCTTTAATATTTAATGGTATTGTTATTGCTCCACTACCTAAAGGGGCAGCTCCTAATAAATTATTGTTTTCATCATATACTGTTACAAATCCGTTTTCAACTAGTTTATCCATTTTATCTGTAACATTTACTTTAATTGATACATTTCCTAAGACATTATTTTTTTCCATAATGTTTGTAGTTGTATTCATTTTAGGTATATAATAGAAGTAAGTGTTATCTTTGAATTTAGTTTCATTATTTGGGTTAGTCATGATTAAAGTATATGTGCAATCTTTTTCTGTAATATCATATTCATCAAATAAACCATTATAACAACCATATGTTCCCTGACTAATATAATTAATTTTAATTTCAACCTCATATTCTGGTTCTTTAAGATAAGCATCAGAATTGATTATTTTTATTATCTCCCTTCCTTGATCTTCTATTAATCCAAAGTTTTCAGGCGTGTTATTTCTGAAAGTGTTATCTGTGAGTATATATGAACTTGTTAATATTAGCACGGATCCTCCTGTTGTTGCATTATTTTCGGTGAAATTTGTATTTTTAAGGTTTATAGTACTATCTGATACACTATAAATCGCTCCACCATTGTCTGCTGCAGAGTTTTTGGTAAAGTTTGAGTTTTCTATGGTTAAATTCTTTTTGTTGTAAATTGCTCCACCATCTTTGGCAGTATTATTTGATAATTCTGAATCATAAAGGTATAAGTTTCCCTTATTCTCTATTGCACCAATATCTTTTCCAGTATTTAAATAAAATTTGGAAAAGCTAATATTTGTTGTTCCCTCATTAGATATTGCACTGGAAAAATCTGCCTTATTTTTTGTGAAATTTGAGTTTGTAATGTTGACATTGGAATTTTCTTCGATAGCTATTGCTCCTCCAAAACCTAATTCCGGATCAGTAGCTTCATTATTTTCAAATAATGAATTATTTAATAATACATCGGCCTCGTGAATAGTTATTCCTCCACCACATTCTTGGGCAGTATTATTGATGAAAGAAGAGTTCTGGATTATTGAATTTCCTGAGTATATATAAATGGATCCTGTGTTCATTCCTTTATTTTTTACAAATCTAGTATTGGACACATTACAATTTGAACGACTATAAATTCCAGCAGTGATTCCACCTTCGTTTTCAGTAAAATTTGAATTATTAACTACTAACTTATCCACATTCTTTATTATTCCACCGCTTGCGTTATTATTTGAAAAGCTGGTGTTATTTATGGAGAGTGTATCCTGGGTGTATATGATTTCACCTGTCTTCGCATAGTTATTATTAAATATTGAATTGTTTATATCAATCATTCCATAACTATATATTGCTGCTCCACCTTTTTTTCCTGAAGCGTTATTATTGGTGAAAGTACAATTGTCAATAGTTGATAGATACTGATTGTCATAATGGTATATTGCTGCACCAGCATAGTTATCCTCTTCGCCTGTTTGGGTGTTATTGATGAATTTTGAGTCAGTAAATGAATATTGGGAGAAATAATTATAAATAGCTCCTCCCCTAGCGGAAACTTTATTATCAATGAAAGTACAATTTTTAAAGTTAGCAGTTAATTCACCAATATATATTGTGGCTCTATGACCAGCAGAATTATTTGTAAATATGGAATCAGTACTACTTACTTTAATTCTATTAGGACCCTCCATCTCTTCATCAGCAACTGCTATTGCTGAACCATAATCACTAGCTTTATTTTGATCAAATTCACAATGATTAATCTCCAAATCGAGAGGGTATGCTTCGATACTTGCTATTACTCCACCATTTCTAGCAGTATTTTTAATAAATTTGGAATTTGTTAATTTCATAGTAATATCATAATTACCACCAGGGTTATATATGATTCCACCATCCATTTCAGCAGAATTACTTTCAAAGAAGGAATCAGTTATTACCACATTTCCCTCATTTACCATTATTCCACCATATGAGGCTTTATTATTTTTAAATGTGGAATTTATAATTGTTAAATTTCCATTATTTTTTATATTACCACTAGCTCCCCCTTGACAGTTTAATAGAGTTATATTGTTTAAGATTATTGTATAATCCTTCCCTATGGTTAGAAATGTTTTGGAATTTTGACCGTCAATTGTGTTTCCATTACCGTTGATTGTTAATTTTTTTGTGTTTTGACTTCCGGACCATGTTATTGGTGTGGAAATTTTATAGTCTCCTTCTTCTAAATTTATTATGTATTCATCGTCGGTTGATGTTTTAGCATTACTAATTTCAGTTAGTAATCCCGAATAGCTATTTACTGTGCTTGTTGCTTTTTTTGTTTGTGTTGTTTTTTGTGTTGTGTCTTTGTGTATTGTTTTTGTGTTGTTTGTGTGTGTTGTTGGTGTTTCTTTGATTTGTTGTGGTGATATGTCGTGTGTGTTGTCGTCTGTTGTGTTTGTTGCGCTGATTATTGTTAGGCTTGTTAGTATTATTAGCAGCATTGCAACTGTGAATATTGCTTTTTTGTTCACCATTTTTTTTATCCTCCTATTCTATTATCAACATGTAGATATTACTCTTTTGTAATATCTTAAATGATATATATTGAATTTATTTGACATATATTTAATCATTAATTTTTTGATTAACTGTAATGATTGTTCTAATTAACTAGAGTTTTTGTACAAATCATTTTAAAATAAATTGTACATATAATATATTATAAGTAATTTATAAGTGAATTGTATTATGAATCCGTACATTGAAATTTTGCGTGTTGGTAATGCTGTGATGGCTTTGATTGCTGTGGTTCTGATGGCAATTATTGGAAAAACTTTTTCTTTCGGAATTGTTTTAGGAGCTATTAGCGTATTTTTGGCTACTGGAGCAGGTAACACGATTAATGATTATTGTGATTATGAAATTGATAAGATTAACAAGCCTGATAGGCCAATACCTTCTGGTAAGATTAAACTAGAACATGCATTGTATTATAGTTTAATACTTTTTGTTATTGCAACAATTCTTGGTTTCTTTATTTCCTTTGAAAATGGGGTTACTGTTATTATCTGTTCATTGTTAATGATAGTTTATGCTTATGATTTTAAGCAGAGGTGTCTTATTGGAAATGTTACTGTTGCTTTGCTTACTGGTTTAACCTTTGTTTATGGTGGGCTTATTACAAGGGATGTTAACTTAGGTATCTTTTTAGGTTTCTTTGCTTTTCTTATGACTTTGTCTCGTGAGATTATTAAGGATACAGAGGATGTTGAGGGAGATCTTGAGGAGGATGCTCGTACTTTACCTATTGTGTATGGTTCAAGAAATGCAGTTATGTTAGCTGTTGTACTAAATATATTGACTTGTTTGCTTAGTCCAGTATTATATATTTATAATGTGTTTAGTGTTGTGTATCTTGTAATAGTTTTAGTTGCTGATATAATATTCATTTATTCTGCTGTGCTTGCATTGAAAAATCAGGAAAAAGAGAATATGCATAGAGTTTCAAAACTTATGAAGATTGGGATGTTTGTTGCATTCATATCTTTTGCGGTGGGCAGTATAATATAATAAAATAATTTTATGGAGGAGAAATGAAGTGGATAATTTAAATGATATTTTAATGTATGATGAAACAATTTTTCAGGATATGACTGTTTTTAATTCAGATTATCTTCCTGAAAATTTTAAGTTAAGAGAGCCACAGATGAGAGAAATGGCTTTATCTTTAAGGCCTGCTTTAATGAAGGGAAAACCTATTAATAATCTTATTTTAGGTCCTCCTGCTACTGGTAAAACTACTTCTATTAAGAAGTTGTTTGAGATGGCTGAGAGTGATTGTGATGATGAGATTATATGTGTGTATGTGAATTGTCAGTTGCATTCGACTAAGTTTGATATTTTTTCTCAGATTCATAAGAAAGTTGTTGGTCATACTCCTCCTGAGACTGGTGTTCCTTTTGCAAGAGTATATAATAATATTATGAATGAATTGTATGATTCTGAAAAGGCTTTGATTGTTGCATTGGATGATATTAATCATTTGTTTCATGGAAATTTGATTAGTGAAATTTTTTATGATATTTTAAGGGCTCATGAGTCTTTTAATGGTGTTCGTACGGGAATTTTTGCTGTTTTATCTGATATTGATTTCAGGTATATTTTGGATAAGAATGTTGGTTCCATTTTTAATGCTACTGAGATTAATTTTAAACCGTATGATTATAGTGAAACTTTTAATATTCTTAAAGAAAGAGCTAATCTTGGTTTCTTCCCTGATGTTATTGAGGATAGTTTATTGGAGAGGATTACTGATTTTACTATGGAGTATGGTGATCTTCGTTTAGGTATTGATTTGCTTCGTATGAGTGGTAATAATGCTGAGATGAATGCTTCTCGCATAATTTCTGGGGAAGATGTTGATAAGGCTATTGAGTCTGCCAGTAGTATTAGTTTAGGTTATATTTTAGATACTCTTTCTTCTAATGAGAAGAATCTTCTTAAGTTTATTAGTAGAGTTAATGAGAAAGAGATTACTTCTGGTGATTTGTATAAGTTATATAATCGTGAAAATAAGATAGGTTATACATCTTATAATAGGCTTATTAATAAGTTGGAATTTTTACGTTTGATTGATACTAATTATACTGGTTCAGGTAATAAGGGTAATTCCCGATATATTACTTTACGTTTTGATACTAAGGAGATTAAAGATAATCTTTAGTAATAAGAGTTAAGTAGAAAAAAGAGTATTGATTGTTTAGTATATTATATAGTATTCATTTTTGAGTATTGTGTTAAAGGTCTTGTTTTCTTCTCCAATGTTTTTCTTTTTTGAGTTTTTGTGTTTTATTGTTTTTTGTGTGTTTTGTGGTTTTATCATTTTATTCCTCGTATGTTTTTTGATTATATTCCTGTTATGACAAATAATTCTAGTGATAGTAGGAATAGTGTAGATACTGTTATGATTGTTGTTATTGCTGTGATGTTTAGTTCTTTTATGTTGATGTCATTGTTGATGAATTGTTTTTTTGGTTCTAGAGTCCTTATTTTGTTTTGTCTTGTATTTTTAAACATTTTTATCACCTATTTTTTTAAAAAATAATATCCGTGGAGATGGATTTTTTTTACGGATTTTATTTCATGTTTCTATAATTTGGGTATATTTTTTTGTTAATATAAATGAAATCCAAGGGGTCCTGGTAAGTAATAAGGGGTCTTGGTAAGTAATCAATGGGGTCTTGAGAAGTAATGTATGTGGATGTGAAAAGTAATAGTAACACTTTGATAAAAACAATTTAAACCAGGACATACCCCCCAAAAAAAAATATTGAAAAATAGAACAATAAAATAAAAAAATTGATTTAAGAATAAGAACGAAAAATAAACATATGACAAACAAATTCAAATATTTTGATACAACAGCAGATATAGGAATCAAAGTAACATCCAACAATATAGAAAAAGCATTCGAAAACTCAGCATTAGCTACATTAAATTTAATAACAGACATAGAGAAGATTAAGCCAGAAATAACAAAAAAGATTACATTAACATCCGAGGACGAATATGGATTATTATATGATTGGATAACCGAACTACTAATATTATTAGATAGTGAAAATTTCATGGCATCACAATATAATATAAAAATTACAGAAAAAGAAAACGAATATTTACTAACAGGCAAAATAATGGGAGATACCTATGACACCACAATATACAATTATAAAACAGAAGTTAAAGCCATAACCTATCATGAAATGAACATAGAAAAAAAAGAAGACCAGATAAAAATTAAGTTCATCGTGGATTTATAAAAAATTAAAAATATTGATAAAAACAGATATTAAAAATAGATAAATAAAATATTAAAAAAAAAAATTATATGAAACTTAATCAATTTACAATAAAACTGAGTGAATAAAAATGGTAGGTAAGCAAGATTTAGAAAAAATAAGAGATGGAGTATATGAAATTCCATCATCTGCCAGAAAAGATATGAGAGTACCAGCTCGTATATACTTAGATGATGAATCCGCAAAAACAATAGAAGACAGTGCAATAAACCAAGTAGCAAATGTAGCCTGTCTTGAAGGAATACAGAAAAGATCAATAGGATTACCAGACATACACTTCGGATACGGATTCAGTATAGGAGGAGTAGGAGCATTTGCAGAAAACAATGGAGTAATAAGTCCCGGCGGAGTAGGATTTGATATTAACTGTGGAGTAAGACTTATAAAAACAAACCTCACAGAAGAAGATGTTAAACCACACATGCAGGAATTAGTTGATGAACTGTTCAAGAAAATACCATCCGGATTAGGAAGTAACGGAATAAAACATTTAAAAGAATCAGAAATTGATGAAGTATTACTTAATGGTGCAACATGGGCCATAGAAAACGAATACGGATGGGAAGAAGACCTTAAATTCCTTGAAGAAAATGGTTGCATGAAAGGAGCAGACCCTGATGCAGTCAGTACAAAAGCAAAAAGAAGAGGAATACCACAACTAGGATCACTAGGTAGTGGAAACCACTTCCTAGAAATCCAATCAGTTAATAACATCTACGATGAAGACACAGCAAAAAATTATGGACTGGAAAAAGATCAAGTTGTAATCCTAATTCACACAGGTTCAAGAGGATGTGGTTACCAAATCTGTGCAGATAACCTGAGAGAAATGGATAAAACCGCAAAAAGATTAAAAATGAACCTACCAGACAGACAACTAGCCTGTGCACCAATAGATTCTGATGAAGCACAAAAATATTTACATGCAATGGCCGCAGGTGCAAACTATGCTTGGACAAACAGACAAATGATTCAACATTGGACAAGAGAAACATTCGAAAACATATTCAAAAAAGATGCAGACAGTCTAGGAATGCACGTACTATATGATGTTGCCCATAACATAGTAAAAAGAGAAAGACATAAAGTAGGCAAACTCACAAAAACAGTTTATGTTCACAGAAAAGGAGCAACACGTTCATTCGGTCCGGGACAAAAAGAAATCCCACAAGAATATCGTGACTATGGTCAACCAGTACTTATACCAGGAACTATGGGTACTTGTTCATACGTTTTAGCAGGTACAGAAAATGCAATGAATGAAACATTTGGTTCAACAGCACATGGTGCAGGTCGTGTACTAAGCAGATCTGGTGCAAAACGTGAATTTTCACCGGAAGAAATACAGAAACAATTAAGAGAAAAAGGAATTATTCTTAAAGCAAATTCACAGCCAGTTATAGCAGAAGAAGCACCTAATGCATATAAAGATGTTGATGCTGTTGTTAAAACTGCTGACCAAGCAGGCATTAGTAAACTTGTAGCACAAATGAAACCTTTAGGTGTAATTAAGGGGTAATCAGATGATCGGCATTATTGGTGGAACTGGTACCAGCTCATTAAAAGAAACATATCCTCTGATAAGAGAGGAAATGATTGACACAAAATATGGAAAAGCTCCGCTTATCAGTATTCTGGAAATTGATAATAAAGAAGTTGCTTACATTCCACGCCATAGTGAGGGTCATAGTGTACCCCCACACAAAATTAATTACAGAGCAAACATTGAAGCATTAAACATTATTGGAGTAAAACAAGTTTATGCCACAAACTCAGTGGGTTCTCTTGATACCAACATCATGCCAGGTGACTTGTTAATTCCAGACAATTTCATAGATTTTACACATAGCAGAGTGTCAACATTCTTTGACGAGGAAGTTGTACATATTGACTGCACGGAACCATACTGTGAAAACTTAAGACAAACATTAATAAAATCTGGTGAAGTTCATCCATATGGAATTTATATTGCTACTGAAGGTCCACGATTTGAAACAGGCGCAGAAATACAATTCTATAAATTGATTGGTGGTAAAGTTGTAGGAATGACTGGCGTACCTGAAGTGGTTCTAGCAAAAGAAAAGCAGATGTGCTATAGTAGCATTTGTGCTGTTACTAACTATGCTGCATCAATATCCCCACATAAGTTAACCACTACAGAAGTTATTGATGCGATGAAGGATTGTGAAGAAAAACTAATCAAGATAATTACAAAAAGCATTAAAAATACTAATGAAAATTTGATTTGTGAATGTCAAAATACTTTAAATGATGCAATAATCTAATAAATTATTTATGTTAAAAAAATTATATTAATTTCAAAGAGTTAAATAATAGAAGGGGTTGAGTATGACTAATGAAATTATAAAGGAAATTGAAAATCTTAAACAAGAAAAAAATGCTATAATATTGGCACATAATTATCAACCAAAAGAGATACAGGAAATTGCAGACTTTGTAGGAGATTCTTTGGAATTATGTATTAAAGCTAGTAATGTTGATGACACAGATATGATAATATTCTGTGGTGTTAATTTTATGGCAGAAACTGCTGCAATATTGAATCCAGACAAGAAAGTTTTATTACCAGATAATAGGGCAAATTGTCAGATGGCAGATATGATTTCATTAGAAGAACTTCAAGAAGCAAAAAGACAACACCCAGATAGTGAAGTTGTGTTATATGTTAATAGTAGGGCAGAAACCAAGAGTGAAGCTACAATAGTTTGTACTTCAGCAAATGCGGGTAAAATTGTTTCATCATTAGATGGTGATGATTTCATATTTGCTCCGGATCATAATCTTGGAACATACTCTGCTAAAGAATCAGGTAAAGAAGCTATTATAGTTCCAGAGGATGGGCATTGTTATGTACATACAATGTTTAAACCAGAGGATATTGAAGAAGCTAGGAAAAAACATCCTGATGCTAAGATTGTTGTTCATCCAGAATGTAATGATGATGTAAGAGTTCTTGCAGATTATGTTGAAAGTACTGGTGGAATGGTAAGACTTGCTAAGGATCCTGAAATTAAGGAGTTAGTTGTTGGTACTGAGATAGATCTTGCTACCAGACTTAAACGAGAAAACCCTGATAAGGAATTTTATCCTTTAAGACGTGACGCATTTTGTCTTACTATGAAACTTATTACTCTTGAAAAGGTTAGGGATGCACTTAAAGAAGAAAAGTATGAAGTTACTGTTGATGAGGATATTGCTGATAAGGCTCGTGTTGGAATTCAGAGAATGTTAGATTTATCCTAATTTCAGAGATATTCATCTTTTAACTACTTTTTTTTTAATTAAATTGGAGGAGCTGTCAAGAAAATGGAATTAAATGATTTTAAATTTTCATTGAATAAAACATTGATTGCAGGTATTGTTCTTGCATTGTTAGGTTTTATCATATTATTTACGGATTCTGTTGATTCCTTTGTTACGCAGCTACTTTGGCCCTTATTGGAAGGTTCCTCTGAGGGAAAAACTGTACTGTTTTTATGGTTACTTGCAGTGACTCTTATATTGTCTTCTTTTATAAGAGATAACGAAAAAGTTAAAAAATTTCTTTATAAAAGTGAAGATTATCATTTGAAGTATATTAAGCTCTCAATTATTCTTTTAATTACCTGTGCATTAATTGGATTACTTATTGAAGCATATATTAGGCAACAGTTTGGAGTATCATTTTATACAATTCTTACTTCTATGAGTTCTTCTACTAGTACTAGTAGTCCTATGCATTCTCATGCTTATAAGTCTGTTTTAGGTTTCTTTGCCAAGTATTTTGTTCCAGGACATGTTAATACTGCTTCATCAATCCTTCCACTTGTAATGCCTTATGTTTTGGTTATTGTAGTGTTTTGGCCTGTCTGTTACATTCTTGGACTGATTGGTTCATGTGATATGAAGGATTTACATAGGATTGTTGCTAGTGTTGCTTTGGTTGTTGCTTTAATAGGCTTGCTTGATGGTGGCATATTTTCTCAACCATTCCTGATTGGAATAGGGTTCATGCTATTAGCTTATTATTCTAATGGTAAGATTGGTTTAAAATATTTTGTTAAACCCGTGGTTATTATGGGTTATATTTTATTGCTTGCCATGATTATTGAAGTTGGTGGAAGCGATACTGAAGTACATACTTTAACTGTTGTTAACCAGTCAGAACCTGTTGATATGACAGAATTTAATGTTACGAATGTCGTGGTTAATGGTGACTTAACAGTTTATACAATGAATAGCAGTACACCAGATAAAGAGTTGATTCAGGAAGTGTTCACCAAGTTTAAGGGTAAATGTGACTTAACGTTCATGTCGTGGAACTTTTACACGTATCTTGATAATCCTACTATGAGATTAAGACAAAATAGGTCTTAATTATTTACTATTTTTTTAAAAATAAGGAAAAAAGGAATGTTTTTTTAGAATAAATTAATGGTATATGATATGTATGTTAGTACTGCTGCTATTATCATTGTAACAATGTATATGGGTAAATTCCATTGAATAACCTTTGATCCATCTAATGGTGGTATTGGCAGCAGGTTAAATACTGCTAGGAAACTGTTTACATTAAATGCCAGTACTAATGTTAATAATAGTACGTACATCATTCCAGCATTTTGCATTGATAAGTATGGTCTAAGTGTTAATGTTAAAGCTAAGAAGAATAATGCTAATATTATGTTTACGATTGGTCCTGCTATGGATATTTTACCGTTTTCTTCTGTTGTTACCATCCTACCATAAGATCCGAAGTATACTGCTCCAGGAGCAAATATCATGAAACCAAAGGGTATGGACAATAATCCCAGTATCAGACCATAGTCCCATCGACGAAATTCTGAGAAGAATCCGAATCGTTGTGCTACTACTTTGTGTCCAAGTTCATGTAATATAAATCCTATGCCTACTGCTACAAATGAAATTGGTATAAATAACATTAAACTATCCATTGACCATCCAAAAGGTCTTGTAACAGATAATGCATAAAGTATTGTTAAAGCTATTACTGCTATGATAATATCTCTAATTTCTTCTCTTGAAAATGTTATCATTTTTAATCCTCTTAATATTTTTTAATTAAATATTTTAATATACTGATTAATAGTTTTTTAGGAAGTAATTTTAATTATAAATAATAAATAGTTAAAGTAGTTTAAATTGATACTTTCCATAAACCTACTTTTAGATGTGATTTGATGAAAGTTAGTATAATTATACCTTCATATAATGAGGAAGAATTTCTTCCAAACTTGTTAACAAGTATACAAAGACAGGAATTTGATGATTTGGAAGTGATAATTGCAGATGCTAATTCAACGGATAAAACCGTGGAAATAGCCGAATCATATGGTTGTAAAGTTGTTCCAGGGGGTTTACCTAGCGTGGGACGTAATAATGGGGCAAAAGTTGCTAGAGGAGAATTATTACTCTTCTTGGATGCTGATTCCGTTTTAACAAATAATTATATTTCATCTGCTGTTGAAGAGTTCGAATTACATAATCTCGGAATTGCAATTACACAGATCGTGCCTTTAGAGAAGAGCTTTATTAACCAGTTAACCCATGAATTTGCTAATTATATGACTAAACAGATTTCAGAGATTAAACCTCATGGTGCTGGTTGTTATGGTATTTTAACTTATAAATCACTTCATGAAAAAGTAAATGGTTTTGATGAAACCCTTGATTTTGGTGAAGATACTGATTATATTGAACGTATTGGTAAAATAAGTCGATTTAAAGTTCTTGAGAAACCACGTTTGCTTATTTCTACAAGACGTTTAGAAGAGGAAGGTTTGAAGGATATTACATTGAAGTATGCTAAAAGTACTGCAAGACAGATGGTGGGAAGTAAAGTGAGTCTAGAAGAATTAGATTATAGTTTTGAACATGGCGTTCATAGAAAGAAAAACAGAATTTTTTATTCATTATGTGGTGAAGGATTAGGTCATGCTATACGAAGTGCTGTGGTTATAGAATACCTTATTAATGAGGGTTATGACTTGATTGTTTTTGCTAGTGACAGGGCTTACAAGTATCTTAGTAACAAATTTGAGAATGTTTATGAGATTAGTGGCTTTAATACTGTTTACGAAGACAATGAGGCACGTTATAAGAAGACTTTTGTTTATAATATGAAGGATGTTCCTAGTGATTTGAAGAATAATATTAATAAGATGTATAAGTTAGCTAAGAAGTTCAAACCAGATTTGATTATTTCTGATTTTGAGTTTTATGCAAACCTATTGTCACATATTCTTAGTATTCCTTTATTATCTATTGATAATATGCATGTAATTACTGAAGCTAAGTATGATTCTCCTACCAAGTATGCTAAGGATAAACTTTTTGCTGAAGCGGTCGTGCATGCTTTTATACAAAGAGCGGATAGAACATTAATTTATTCATATTTTTATCCTCCACTAAAAAATGAGAATACAACCATGTATGTTCATCCAATAATTCGTGACGAAATATATGCTCTTACACCAACTGTTAAAGATTATATTCTTGTTTATCAGACCAGCGACTCCAATAGTCAGCTTATTAAGTTGCTTAAAGAGAATTCTGATAAGAAATTTATTGTTTACGGTTTTCATAAGGATGAACGTGACGGTAATGTATTGTTTAGATCATTTACTGAAAAACAGTTATTTAAGGATTTTAAAGATGCTAAATGTGTGATTACTAATGGTGGTTTTTCCTTAATTACTGAAGCATTGCAGTTAGAAAAGCCCGTGCTGAGTATTCCTGTTAATAAACAGTATGAGCAAATTCTTAATGCGATGTTTGTTGACCGTTTAGGTTATGGTGAACATCATGATAGTGTTAATCAAGTAATTCTTGATAATTTCTTAGAAAAAGTTGAAGTTTATAGAAAAAATATTCAAGAGAAGTATGATAAACATCATGATAATGTTGAGACTCTTGAAACTCTTAAAAGTACTATAGAAGAATTATTCTATATGTAACTCTTATTATTTTTTAAGTTGGCCTAGTAAGGCTTCTTCGAATGATTCGTATGTTGCTTCTTTTCCTGTGAATATTTTGAATGATTCTAGTCCTTGATTTATTAGCATACTTGTTCCATTTATTGTTGTTGCTCCATTTTCTTTTGCTTGTTTTAGTAGTTGTGTTTCTAGTGGATTGTATATTATGTCCATTACCACATGTTTATTGTTTATGTTGTCTGTTTTTATTGGTGGTTTTACCTGATGATTGGGATACATTCCAATTGGTGTGGTGTTTATGATTATGTCTGTTTGATTGAGTATTTCGTCGACGTTGTTTATTTGTTGATAGTTTATGTTTGTGAATTCTGTTTGTTTTTTTATGTTGTTTATCAGGTTTTCTGCATTGTTTTGTGAACGGTTTGCTATTGTTAATGAATTGATGTTTTCGTTGATTAATGTGAATGATATTGCTTTTGATGCTCCTCCTGCTCCTATGATTAAAATATTTTTGTCTTGTAGGGTGG
Organism: Methanosphaera sp. ISO3-F5; assembly: GCF_034480035.2. NCBI lineage: Archaea > Methanobacteriati > Methanobacteriota > Methanobacteria > Methanobacteriales > Methanobacteriaceae > Methanosphaera > Methanosphaera sp. ISO3-F5. The sequence continues at coordinate 529,334 of NZ_CP118753.2, read as the reverse complement.
TGTGTTCTTGTATTGATTTTATTGCACCTATTCCGTCTGTGTTATATCCTTTTGCTATTCCGTTTTTGAATTGTATTGTGTTAACTGCACCTATTTTTTCTGCTGTTTCATCTATTTCGTCAAGGTATGGTATTATTGTGGTTTTATGTGGTATTGTTACATTTAATCCTTTAATATCCAGTGTTTTTGATGAATTTATTAGTTTTTCTATATTTTCTGGTTGAACATGGAATGCTACGTAGACGTAATCCATATTTAGTTGTTTGTATGCATTATTATGCATTGGTGGTGACATACTATGTTCTATAGGATGTCCTATAACTCCTGTTATCTTGGTTTTTCCTGTTATCATCTTTACTTATTCCTATCGTTTTAGAGTAAAATTCTATATATAATTAATTATATATATTTATGTAATTTGTAAGTAATTATAAATCTCTGTTTAAGTGGGTTTTATCATTTATTACTTGTTTAAGTGGATGTTTATTTTTTTTATGGATTACTGTTTTACCCTATTACTTTAGTATGTTGCCTTGTTTATCCATACTATTTTTTCATAGTTATGTGTAAGTATTACATGTATTAATTAATAGAGAAAGGAATTAATGATAACATTATATCATTAAAATAATCGTAGAGTTGTAATATATATGGAATTTAATAAACCTAGAGGAACTAGAGACTTCCTATTTGAGGATATGGAAGAAAGAAAATATGTGGAAAACACTATTCGTAGTGTTGTGGAAAATTACGGATTTAAAGAGATTAAAACTCCTATTTTTGAAGATTTGGAATTATTCACTACCAAAAGTGGTGAAGGTATTAAGGAAGAAATTTATCATTTTCAGGATAAAGGTGGAAGAGATTTAGCTCTTAGACCAGAACTTACAGCTAGTGTTTCAAGATTATATAATAATAACCTTCAGAAAGCAGCAAAACCTTTGAAAATGTATTATTTTGGTAGTTGTTTCAGGTATGAAAGACCACAAGCAGGACGTTTCAGGCAGTTCTGGCAGTTTGGTATAGAAGTTATTGGCGGAACTCCAGTTTATAATGAAGCAGAGATTATTGCCATGGCAAACGATGCTCTGAGTAAAGTAGGTATTAAAAATTATGAGGTTGCCATAGGACATCTTGGTATTATTAAAGGTGTTCTTAATCATTTAAATATCTCCGCTGAAGATATTACCTCAATTATTGCAAGTATAGATAAGGAGGATTATGAATTACTAAACTCATTACTTGATGATTGTAGTGTAACTGATGAGTATAAGGACATTATAAATAAAATTATTAATGTTAATGGTTCACGAGGAGACCTTGAAGATCTTAAAGCTTCTGTGGAAGATATTGAAGAGAGTTATGATGCTGTCTGTCAGTTAATTGAAACCTTGAAAGTTGTTGAAACTTTTGGTTTTGAAGAGTATACTGTTAAATTATCTATTGCTCGTGGACTTGACTATTATACTGGAATTGTGTTTGAAGTTTATGTTCCTGATTTAGGAGCTGAAAAACAGATTACTGGTGGAGGAACATATAATTTAACTGCACTCTTTGATTCTGAAGAAGTGGAATCTACAGGTTTTGCTTTTGGTTTTGATCGTATTATGGAAGCTTATCATAGGCAGAACCTCGCGTATGAAAGTAATGATGATAATAAAGTTCTTGTTGTTCCTATTAAGAAAGATTTTAAATTAGATGCTATACGAGTTGCTCAGAAGTTACGTAGCAATGATATTATTACTGATATTGATCTTAAAGGTAAAAAACTTAAAAAGAATTTATCTTATGCGAATAACAATAATATCAGCAATGTTATTATGATTGGTCAGAGTGAAGTTGAAAATAATACTGTTACACTTAAGGATATGCTTAGTGGAGAACAGGAAACGATTTCTTTAGATGATGCTATAGAAAGATTATCACACTAGTTTGGTGATGTGGATGATTAAACCTAACTTCAGACACGAAATAAATGGAAAAAAGTTAGCTACAGCTATAGCACAGGATTATGAAAGTAATGAAATATTGATGGTTGCATTTATTGATGAAGAAGCTTTCAATAAAAGCATTGAAACAGGTAAAGCTCATTACTTTAGTACAAGCAGGAATAGTGTTTGGTTTAAGGGAGAAGAATCAGGCCATGTTCAAGAAGTCAAGGAAATACTATTCGACTGTGACATGGACGCAATAATATTCAAAATCAAACAAAACGGTGGAGCATGCCATACAGGACATTACTCCTGTTTTTACAGGAAAATATCCCCTGACGGAAAAAACATTGAAGAAAATACTAACCTAATATTTAATCCAGACGAAACATACAACTAAGGGAGGTGAAATAGTGACAAAACTAGTACCTGATACTAGCATACTCATAGACCAAAAATTTTATGAACTAATACAGGACGAATACCCAGACGCAGAAGTACTCATACCAGAAGCAGTATTATCAGAAATAGAAAATCATGCAAACAGAAGAAAAGAATTAGGATATAAAGGTATAGAAGAAATAAGAAAAATAAGACAACTAAGTGAAGAAGGAAAAATAAGCATAAACTTTGTAGGAAGAAGACCACAATTAGATGAAATATCAATTGCAAGTGGTGGAGAAATAGATGCAATGATACGAGATGTTGCAAGAAAATATAATGCAATACTTGTAACAAGTGACAAACTACAAAGAGACATTGCAGAAACACAAGCAATAGAAACAATATTCTTCGAAAAAGAAGGACCAGTAACTCTTGAAAAAACAGAACTAGAAAGTTTCTTCACAGAAAACATGTCCTCAGTACACCTAAGAGAAAACACGACACCAATAGGTAAACGAGGAACACCCGGACATGTAGAATTAGTAGAAATAGACTATGTTCCACTCAGATACAAGGATCTTGACCGAATTGCAAAAGAAGTAACAGAACAAGCAAAACTAAGACATGACTGCTTCATAGAAATTGATAAAAAAGGTGCTACAGTCATACAATTTGGAGACCTTAGAGTAACAATAGCAAAACCACCATTTTCGGACGGATTCGAAATTACTGCAATTAAACCAGTGAATAAACTTAACCTTGATGACTATAATGTATCCGAAAAATTAATGGACAGATTATCAAACCAGGCCAAGGGTATTCTAGTTGCAGGTTCACCAGGAGCAGGAAAAAGTACGTTCGCACAAGCATTAGCAGAATACTATTACTATGACATGGAGCAGATAGTAAAAACCATGGAATCACCAAGAGATCTTAACCTTGATGATAACATAACCCAGTACGCACCACTAGAAGGAGACATGGAAAATACAGCAGACATTCTTCTACTTGTACGGCCAGATTACACAATATTTGACGAAGTACGAAAAACCAGGGACTTTGAAATATACTCCGATATGAGATTAGCTGGAGTGGGTATGATTGGAGTAGTACATGCCACAAGAGCTATTGATGCAGTTCAAAGATTTATTGGAAGATTAGAACTGGGAATTATACCCTCTGTTATTGACACTGCAATTTATATTGATAAAGGAGAAATTAATGCAGTTTATTCTATCGAGTTAACTGTGAAAGTTCCTACAGGTATGCTTGAAGCAGATCTTTCAAGACCGATTATTGAGATTAAAGACTTTGAAACCGGCGAATTATTCTATGAGATTTATACTTATGGTGAACAGACAATTGTAATGGATGTTAACAAGACAAGAGAAGAATCTGAAGATAAGGAAGAAGAGAAAAGTCCTGTTAGTAAGATTGTTGAAAAAGTTATTAGAAAAGAAGTTGATCGTGTTGCTCCTAATGCCATAATGGAAGTTTCATTAATTTCACCTAACAGAGTATTGCTTGAAATTGATGAAGACCATACTGGTGCAGTGATTGGTAAAAATGGAAGAACTATTTCACAGATTGAGGAACGAGCAGGTATAAGTATAGAAGTTACTACACTTGAAATTAAAGAAATTGATAATAAGATTCCTATTAATGTCAAGGTTTCTGGCAATTATCTTTCATTGAATTTTAATAAGGAAGATATTGGTTCAAGTTATGATATTATTGTGGAAGATGAGTACTTGTTTACTGCTACTGTTGGTAAAAAGGCAAATATCCGGCTTAAGAAGGATATTGAAATGGCTGAAATTATTATTAAAGCTATGAAAAGAGATGAACCTGTATATGCTCGTTTAAGAAATGAAGAATTATTCTAGAAGATGATTATCATGAAAATTAGTGTTTCAACATTAGGATTGTATCCTGCTAAAATAGAGAATATTTTAGACTTTGTTACTGGACTTAAATTAGATTATCTTGAAATAATTACTGAGTATCCTTACAAGCATGTGACTTATGATGATGTTTCTAATTATGATCTTGGCATTAGTGTTCATGCTCCTATGTCTGATATTAATATTGCTTCACATATTGATAAGATTAGGGATGCATCTAATGCTGAAATGGTTAGTGCATTCAGAAAGGCTAATGAGTTAGATGCTAATCGTGTGACTGTTCATCCGGGTTCTATTCCTGTTATGGCTTTGAAGTTTACTGATAAAATTTTGGAGTATAATCTTGAATCTTTAAAATATTTGCAGTCACAGGCTGAGGAGTATGGAGTTATGATGTGTGTTGAGAATATGCCCCTGCTTGAACGATTGTTATATACTAATATTGAAGCTTTGTATGATTTAGTGGATAATGAGCTTCATTCTGGTATTACGCTTGATGTTGGTCATGCACATAATAATGGTTTTAGTGTGGATGAGATGTTTATGAGTGATTCTATTCATCATATTCATTTAAGTGATAATGATGGTTCTTATGATATGCATGATGCTCTTGGTACTCATAATATAGATTTTGAAGGTATATTTAACATTCTTGAAAAACAGAGGTATGATGATATTTGTGTTATTGAAGTTTATTCTGTTAATCAAATACGTAAAAGTGTGGATTATTTGAAGGAAATTAATGTATTGTAAAAGGAGTTGATTATTATTCCAATGTATTCTGTGTTAAATGAGGATCGTGTTATTGTTAAGCATGAACATGCACATAATTTATATAATAAACGTTATTATGGAAATTTAACCGATTCGGGTCTTGAATTATCATTTATTGAAGCATTATATTTGCTTGAAAAGAATAAGATAGAAATTTATGATGATAATGAAGGGATTATAAGTATTGAACATATGACTGATATTATTAGGAAAAAGCATATTTTTTCTCATTATCTTGTATATAAAGACCTTCGTACAAGGGGTTATATTATTAAGACAGGTTTTAAGTATGGTAGTGATTTCAGGATTTATGAAAGAGGCCATGCTCCTGGTGATGGACATTCTAATTATCTGGTAAAAATATTATCGGAGGAACAGGAGATTAAGGTAAGAGATTTCTCCAGTTATGTCCGTGTTGCTCATGGTGTGCGTAAGAATTTGCTTCTTGCTGTTGTTGATGATGAATATGATATCACTTATTATGATATTGAATGGACTAGGCCATAAAAAGAATTTATTGAATATAGATGAGATTATAGGGAGTTGATGTATTATGGATATGATTGATCCATGGGGTTCTTCAATTATTGATTATGAGAAGTTAACAGAACAATTTGGTATTAAAGCGTTTAAAGATGTTGTGGAAGATATTCCTGATGCTAGTAAATTGATGACTAGGGGAATAATCTTTGGTCAACGGGATTATTCACGGATTGCTGATGCATTGAAAAACAATAAGAATTTTGCTACTATGACTGGTATGATGCCTAGTGGTAAGATGCATATTGGACATAAAATGGTTGTTGACCAACTTAAATGGTATCAGGAGAAAGGTTCCGATATTTATCTTTCCATTGCAGATATGGAAGCTTATGCTGCTCGTGGAATAGGTAAAGAAGAATCTAGAGAGCTTGCACTTGTTGAATATATTGAGAATTATATTGCTTTAGGTTTAGATGTTACTAAGGATAATTTTCATTTATATCTTCAATCTGAAAATGAGGATGTTAAGAATTTAGCGTATCTTATTGGTAAGAAGGTTACATTTAGTCAGATGAGGAGTATTTATGGTTTTGATAACAGTACCAATGTTGCTCATATTTATACTCCACTGTTACAGGTAGCTGATATTTTACATCCACAGTTAGAAGAGTATGGTGGTCCTAAGCCAGTTATTGTGCCGGTTGGTCCTGACCAGGATCCTCATATACGACTTACACGGGATTTGGCCAGTAAATTTAATGAGGAATATGGTTTTATTGAACCTTCTGCTACTTTTCACCGGTTTATGACTGGTCTTACAGGAGAAAAGATGAGCAGCAGCAAGCCTAAAACTGCTATTTACTTAACTGATTCTGTTAAGGATGCGACTAAGAAGGTTAAAAGTGCTAAGACTGGTGGACGTGACAGTTTACAGGAACAGAAGGAGTTAGGTGGTCAGCCTGATCAATGTTCTGTATATGAATTACTTGTATATCATTTGGTTGATGATGATAAAGAGTTAGAATCTATTCGTAGCAAATGTTTGTCCGGTGAGATTCTTTGTGGTAATTGTAAACAGTGCGCTGTGGAACTGTTAACGGATATGTTTGAAGAGCTTGATTCTAAGCGTGAAGAAGCTCATGAAATTGCTAAGGACTTGTTATGATAAGTCTTTTTAATAACCTCCACACTTTTTTTAATACTTTTTTTAAGTGATAATTGAACATATTTTCATTAAAAGATTAAATATTAATTGGAATATAAAAATAAGTATATTCAGATAGATATGAACAAATTTACTTAAATATTTGTTAAAAATTATTAATTTTGACCTGAATCATGATTAGGAGGGTTTATGATGGTTGAAGAATTAGAAGAAATTTGGACTAATTACGATAGACAAACAGTTTTTAATTATGTGGAAACCAGATTACATCATTATCTTTTTACAAAAATTTTTAAAGATGAAGCAGAGATAATGAGTAAAATTATTGAAATTAATGAAATGGAATTGTTAGGTTTTAAATATAATTATTTCTTAAACATTCCTGAAACTCAAGAGTTAATCAATAATTTTGATGAAATTAAACAGATAATTGGTAATGATGATTTGTCTAAAGAAGAACAGGATGATGTTGTTGGTCTTGTAAAATATCTTTTTGAAAACATTAAAAATGCTGATATGGGTAATATCAAGAATAAAAACTTTAGTTCATTTAGTTTAGATAGTATTAACAAGAACTTATTGGATAATAAGAAGAAAGTTTCTGAGTTATTAAAAGATGATATTTTTTCATCCGTAGAAACTCCGGATATTATTGATATTTATCTTCTTGAAAGTGCTTGTAAGGCAACTGATGAGTCATTCAATCTTGCAAGATCTTATGAAGTATTTGATGAATTATTCATGTTCCCTAGTAAAATTGAATTATATAACACTATTACTAAGGAAATTCTTGTTGCAATGAGTAATGATAAAATATTTGAATTATATGTTTTACTTAATACTTTAGAAGTTCTTGAAACCACTAAGGGTACTATAACATTTAAGAAGGCTGGTGTTCCTGAATTAGCTGAATATTATTATCAAGTTGAAGAAAATAGTATGGAGCATACAACGGTTATGCAAATATTCTTCCATGATTTACCGGAAGAATTATCTGCTAAATTCAAACCGTTACTTAAATATCCGTACATTTGTCTTCGTATGACTAACTCTGTTAAAGCTCAAAATCTTACTCGTATAAGTTATTTATTGCTTGAAATTGAAAGAATAACAGATAATCAGATTAAGTATAAATGTAAAGCTACTGAGGATATACGTAACATCCTTGTTGTTTGGGATCACAGATTATTTAATGATGAAAAATCACATATTAAAGTTCTTGATTATAAAACATTGCAGATGGGGCTTAACAAGTCATTTGGTAATATTTTCAAGTTTCCTAATATTGAGAATGTTGATATTATCTTGGAGTATTTACCTTACTTTGAAGATACTAGTAATGAGTTTGTTAGGATTGAGAACGGTCAAAGATATTATGATGATGAGGCTGACTTCTTTAAGGATGATTTGTATCAGGAGAATATTTATAAAACTTTTGATAATCAGAAAGATTGGGAAGAAAAGGGTTGGAAATATATTAACAACCATGAACTTATTAAAAGGCTTGATTTGTTAGATATTCAGAAGATTGTTTTCCTTATCATGCAAAAAGAGAATACTCGTCCAGGATTTTTAGGAAAGCTTATGGAAGATGGTACTGTTCTTACTATTCTTAGACGTTTGAAAGAGATTAGGGATATTAATGAGAGTGAGATTACTGATTTGTATTCACCTTATGCTAAACTTAAATGTTGTCCTATACATGACCCTGATTTCTATGCTGAAAAGGAAAAGGAAATGGGGGATCTTGTTTCCAGACAGTCTGAAGAGTTTTCTGAAGATGAATTAAACGTTAAATAATCTCCTTATACTTTTTTTTATTTTATTATTTTAATTTAAAAGAAGTTTATATATTTTAAAATTTTATTTAATAATACAATACACCATATAAGTATTACTTTTTTAAACTATCATATATAAGGCAGTATTAAATTATTACCATCCTACTATTTTTAATTGATAAAGTAATACTTATTTAAACTTTATTTCAAATACTACACTTAAATTTTTATATAAATCTCAAATAAAGAAGAGATAATCCCCCAAAATTCAATATGTTTATATAATATTAAAACAAACATATATATGAGAATCATAAAAATTATTAAAAATGTATTACATTTTAATTAAAAAAAATAATAAGGAGGCAAAAAATTGCACATACCAGATGGTTTTATCTCATTACCACTTTGTGCTATATTATACATTATAGCAATAATCTTTTTATACCTCTCCGTCAAATGGAGTAAAGATAATTTAGACGAAAAATATGTACCACTTCTAGCAGTATTAGCTGCAGGTATCTTCGCAATTCAATCATTCAACTTGCCAGTTCCATTCGGATCAAGTGGACACCTATTAGGTGCAGCATTAGTTGCAATAATATTCTGTAGCCCATATGCCGCAATAATAGTATTATCAATTGTATTAGTACTACAAGCATTATTCTTCGGAGATGGAGGAATAACTGCATTAGGAGCAAACATTCTAAACATGGCAATAGTTGGAGGATTCGTAGGATACTACGGATTTTCAGGATTACAAGACAAAATTGGAAAATATCCAAGTATCTTCATAGCAGCATGGGCAGGATGTTTCATAGCAGCATTAGTAGCAGCATTAGAAATGGCATTAAGTGGAACCTTCCCTATAACTGAAGGATTATTCTTCATGGGAGGATACCATGCAATGATTGGATTAATTGAAGCAGTAATCACTGTTATAATTATTAAAGGAATCGAATCAGTAAGACCTGATTTATTAGCATACAACAGGTGATAACATGGAAAAGAAAAATATTTATATCGGAATCTTTGTAATAGCATTAATAGTATGTGTCTTATCACCATTTTTAGCATCAGGAGATCCAGACGGACTTGAAGCATCAGCAGAACATATCAACCCTCAAGTATTAGAAGCAAAACAAGTAATTGAACCAATGATGCCTGATTACACATTACCAGGTATGGAAGACAACCCATTAGTAGGTGTTGTATGTTTAATAATTGGTGCTGTACTAACTGTTTGTCTAGCCTATGGTGTATTCAAATTAGTTAGTAAAAACAAATAAAACTATTTTTTAAAATTAAGGAAAAAAAATCATATAAATATGATTACTTTTCCATTATTCTTTTAACAATTATTAATACAAAAAAAGAACATAAAAAAACATAGCGAAACTTTTGGAGATAATATTGTGGTAAGCATAAATGAACTAAGACAACAGGAATACTTATCCAACCAAAACAGTATATTACACAACATAGACAGTAGAATAAAATTAATCGTATTAATTATTACAATATTATTTGCTGTTACATCCTCAAACTACATAGTATTCATAATACTGGAAATATATTTAATAAGCTTAATCGCAATAAGCCGAATATCCATAAAAGATGCATTAATTCGAGTACTTCTAATATTACCCTTTGGACTATTCATAGCAATATTTCAACCATTTGTACATCCCGGTCAGGTATTATACACACTTCCCCTGGGAATAAATATCACACTAGAAGGAATAGAATTTGCTGAACTATTAATGGCAAGATTAACGATAAGCGTTACCTCAATAGTGCTATTCTCTTATATAACACCAATGAAAGACATAGCAGAAGCTTTCAGAAGATTACATGTTCCAAATGAATTTGCTATGATTTTCTCATTATTTGTTCGATTCATTTTCTTATTCTATGATGAACTAAACAGTATAAGACAGGCACAGGCAAGCAGATGCTTTGCCCTTTCAAACAACACACCATACATGTGGAAAGTAAAACAAATAGGATATTTATTCTTAATGATGTTCTTAAGAGCTTATGAAAGGGGAGAAACTGTTTATGCTAGTATGGCGAGCAGAGGCTACAATTCAGAAAGTACAATATATTATTCAAAAGAAAAACTATCCACAAACAGCAAACTATACTTAATAATACCAATAATATTAATCATCATATTAATAACATTACAATACCTAAGAATAATATAAGATTATTCTTTTAATGAAAAACTAGAATAAAATTAAAAATATCAAGTAAAGTCAATTAAATATCCATACTATTTTAACTGAGTAAAAACATATAATATATTAGTTATTTATAATTATCATTTATCATATTTTTCAGAATTAAAAATAAATTAATTGAAAACGACGGTGAAAAATAATGGATTCCATAATTAAATTAGAAGATATTAAAGTTAAAGAATGGGGAACAGCAAAAATTGAGTTTGAAGTTACTGATGAAAATGGCAATCCTATTGATGGTAGAATTGCAGTGAAAATTAATCAGAAAACTCATTTTAATACAAAAGTTAAAGATGGAAAATTTTCTGAAGTCATGGATTTTAGTTCATACCATAATAAAGAGTACCGGTTAGATGTTATCTATGGTGGTAATGCTGAATGTGCTCCATCTATGCAGACTGCTAAGATTATTGTTGAAAAAGCTGATCCAATATTTATTTCAATTAAAGAGTTACAAAATGCATGCTACAGATTAAAAAAATGGATAGAAGTTAATAAGAAAGTTCCGGGCAAAATTTTAATTGACAAACATGAAGTAACTATAGGTAATTTATTTAACTTACTTGTTACAGCCGTGAAAAATCTCAGTGAAAATAATAAAGATGATATTGAACTTAAATGGGTACAAACACCTTCAGTTTCTAGTGAAACCATTACAGAAGATATGTTGCTTAGTTATGATGAATATATTAAAATTACTGAAGATTTATATACTGAAATGGATGAAAACAAGTTTTGTCCAGGTTTTGTAGATTATAATGAGGAAAAAATTGGTTTTATGAACCTTATTTACATCTATTCCACATTAATCACCAACAGTTCTGTTGATAATGGATTATTATCTGGTGTTTATGTTACACCTTGGAAGAAAGTAGTTGCTTAAACTATTAATTCTTCAAATCTTTTTTTTAATATAATTCCAAAAAATATTTTCGTGTTATCAATGTCCTTGTTTTAGAACCTCCAGGTTTAACTGTATTTTCTGTAAATTCTTGTTTTATTGTTATACTATTGACATTGTATCTTTAATTGAATGTTAAGTTATATTACAAAGTAGACATTGTTTTGTTATCTGGACATATATTATATGAATATTATCAACAATTTTTAATAAGTATTATACTAAATTCATAAAATTAAGAACTATTTTTTAAATTATTCAAATCATACCCTCAAATAAGTTTTCAGAACAAAAACAATAAAAACAATTAAAAACAGAGTAATAAATAGTATAAAAATTTTATAAAAAAAATAGATGGTGTGAAAAATATGTCAGCAGCTGAAGATAGAATTAAACAGATAGAAGAGGAAATTAAAAAGACTCAAAAAAATAAAGCAACATCACACCATATCGGTAAACTAAAAGCACAGATTGCACAACTTAAAGAAAAAATAGAAAAACGTAACAGTTCTTCAACCAAAGGAGAAGGATTTTTAGTTAGAAAAAGTGGAGATTCAACTGCTGTATTATTAGGATTTCCATCAGTAGGTAAATCAACTATTCTTAACTACTTAACTAATGCAAACTCAAAAGTAGGAGCATACGAATTTACAACATTAGACATAGTTCCAGGGATTATGGAGTATGAAGATGCAAAAATTCAGATATTGGATATTCCTGGTATTATTAAAGGTGCAAGTAAAGGAAAAGGTAAAGGTAGGGAAATATTATCTGCAACACGTAACGCTGATTTAATTATAATGGTTTTAGATGTATTCCAACCGGAACATATGGAAGTTATCCTTGAAGAGGTAAGAAATATTGGTGTGCGTCCAAATGAGAAAAAACCGGAAGTTAAAGTATCTAGGAAAAAAATGGGTGGATTAAACATTGTTTCAACTGTTGAATTAACTCATTTAGATGAAAAAACAATTCATTCCATTTTAAGTGAATATGGTATTCATAGTGCGGATGTTGTGCTAAGGGAAGATGTTACAATAGACAGGTTTATTGATGCTATGGAACCTAACCGTGCATATATTCCTATGACTATTGTTGTTAATAAGATTGATCTTGCTAGTCAGGCACAACTTGAAGCGTTAAGAGAGAAGTTACCTAATGCTTTGTTTGTATCTGCTGATGATGGTATAATGATGGAAGAGTTAAAAGAAAGGATTTTTGTTGATCTTGATTTGATTAGATTATATCTGAAACCTCAGGGTAAAAAGGCTGATATGGATGAACCTTTAATTATTCGTAAAGGTTCAACTATTGAAGATGTTGCACATAAGTTACATAGGGACTTTGTTAAAAACTTTAAATATGCTAAAGTTTGGGGTGATTCAGTTAAATTCCCTGGTCAGAAAGTTGGATTGGAACATGTTTTAATGGATCATGATATTGTCAGGATTATTATTAAAAAATAATAAATTCAGAATTACAAAAAAATTTAATCAAATTAATGTAAAATTTAATGAAATTATGTAAGAGTATATATTTGATAGAAACATAATATTTAATTGTACCCACAGAACAAAATTTATTTTTAAATTGTGATTGAACATATAATTTCTATATAACAAAATTATATAGAGTCACAGTTACTTTTTTTTATTTGAGATTTTTTCTAGTTTAAAGCAATCATTTTTTTAATATGTTATAAAGTATATTTGAAGTTGTATCATGATAAATGAGTTGTTCGTAGTTTGGATAACTTTTAAAATTACCTTATCAAAATTAATCAAATATTAACAGAATATATGTTAATTTATATATTAGTATTAGTACAAAGAACTAATTGTACCCACAAACACATATAATTGTTTTAAATTGTGAAGTGAATAATTTTGTTCACTAGTCACAGTTATTTTATTTTTAATATTTTTACCTAATTTTAGTATTTATTAATTTTTGGTGTAATGTTTTTAAAGTAATTATTAATAATTTTAGAGTAGTATTTATTAACTATTAACTAGATATTAAAATATACAACTCTGAGTATTAATTGTTAATAAAAAAAAAGTATATGATTAAGAAAAGTTTTGGAATAAAAAATAATTAAACATTTTCATATTTACGTGTTACGGAATCCAAATTGATGAATTCAAATTAATATATTCAATTTGGACATTTTCTTTTTTTAATGAATTAACCAGTTTTTCAGCATAACATAACTTTTTTTCTTTAAAAGAATCAGCTTTTTGTAATTTAACACCTATTTCCGGCCTAGAATAATTAGTTATAATATTACCAAAATCCATACCTGCAAGAATTATCTGTTCTGACTTTAAAGAATATGTTGCTATATGCACTGCACGATCCCCATCCGTAAAACCACCATAATTTTCCAAGTTTCCAAAAGGTTTACATTGACAGGTAGGTATTATTTTATCCAATTTATCCAAGTATTCCTCAATTTTTTCCATATTATCCCCATGTGCATGAACATACAATACTGATCCTTTTTTATTTGAATCAATAATACTTTCTATTTTGCCATCCAAATCAGTAACTATCATATCAGGAATTATATCCTCTTCAAGTAATGCCGTTGTTGCACCATCAGCTGCAATTAAAATATAATCTTTAAAGTTAACATTACGTTTAAGATAAGATATATGTTTTTTAATTGAAGGTCCTGCCCCAAACACTATTGATTTATGTGCTAAATCTATATGTGACAAATCATATTTTCCAACTTTATCAATTTTCTCATCCAAAAGTTGAGCCGACACAATATCATCATCTTTACTAAATGAAAAATCATCAACAATTAAATCATACCAAATTTCCCAATCATTATACAATCCAAACCACCATAAAAAAAAATTAAAATAACAATACTATTTCTTTCATTCAAAACTATTAGATTTTATTAAAAAAATGAAAAAATAAATCATTTCATTCAGAAACTATTTTCAAAAAGAGCATTAGTTTAAAAAGATCAATATATGAAAATAACACCAATATGAAACTATAAAGTTAAAATATACCAATATCCAAAGAATTAATGTTTTATACTGGATGAAATATAATAAAAGATAAAACATTGATAAACCATATTAAAATGTTAATGACAAACTGTACTTGTTAAGTGTATATATAGAATTATCTATGAATAATAATATTTATCATCCTAATAAAACCAATTTAAAAAAAAATCACTATTTTTATTATTATTACCCTTATTAACCATTATAATTAAAAAGAAACTATAAAATCTGACTTATTTTCATAATTATAAGTAATAAAATTATAGGAGATAATGATATATTATGGCAGAATTACCAATCGCACCACTAAAAAGAATCATCAAAGAAGCAGGTGCAGAAAGAGTAAGTGACGATGCAGCAGTAGCACTAGCAGATGCTGTTGAAGAATATGCAGAAGAAGTAGCTGCTCAAGCTAATAAATTTACAAAACACGCAGGACGTAAAACAGTCACTGCCGACGATATTAAATTAGCATTATAATATTCGTCACACAACACGATTAAGTATATGTTATATTGAAGAGAAAATAACATATATTTATTCCCTTTCATAAAAAAACTATTTTTAAATCATAATCTACATTAACTTATAACAACAACACTATTTTTCATTAAACAAATATTTATAAAAACCAACACACAACACAGCACATATACTAGTGTACATACACTTTACTAATTTTAAAGATTTATGGCAAGTGTATTTACAAGAAACTGTAAATACAATAAGAAAATAATACAACTAAGTTCATAAGTGTAAATACAGTATAGTGTAAATACAGAAATTAAAACTACTACAAAATATACTAAATGTAAATACGATACGCTGTAAATACACTTTAAACAATTTAATAAAATAGCATTACTGTAAATACAATCATAATATAACACATTCCATAAATTAGACATACCTTATTTTACAACATATTTTTTAACATGAGTGAAATTTTGTATATACAACAACCACAAAATATCACATAACAGATTAATGTATATACAAATTACACTATATATACAATATCCATAAAAAAAATAACAAGCAATAATATATATACAACAATTACAGACAGGACCCTACTGTATATACAACCACCATAAAACAACAAACAAAACATTAATGTATATACACAATACACCGTATATACAAAACCCATAAAAAAGAATAACAAGTAGCATTGTATATACAATAATTTAATGAACACAACAAAACTGTATATACAACAAACACAAAATACCACATAACAGATAATGTATATACAAATTACACCGTATATACAATAATAACAAAACTAGACAATAAGTTTTTTGTATATACATAAAGAAAATTTTGTATATACAACAAAACAAAACAACAAAACAACACCTTAACGTATATACACAATACACCGTATATACAAAACCCATAAAAAGAACAACAAGTAGCATTGTATATACAATAAAGAAAAAATCATATACAAATGTATATACAACAACCATAAAACAACAAACAAAGGATTAATGTATATACACAACAATATTGTATATACAAAACCCAAAAAAAAGCACAACAACCAACACTGCATATACAACAATTTCATGAACACAACAAAACTGTATATACAACAACCACAAAATATCACATAACAGATAATGTATATACAAATTACACTGTATATACAAAAACCATAAAAAATCACAACAACCAACACTGTATATACAACAATTTCATGAACACAACAAAACTGTATATACAAACACCACAAAACAACAAACAATAGAGTAATGTATATACACAACAATACCGTATATACAAAACCCAAAAAAAAGCACAACAACCAACAATGTATATACAATTTACCGGTCCAATACATTTTATAGATTTGTTAAATAAATAAGGATCAACATTAGTATAAATACAAAATTAAAATTAAAATAAGTTTACAAAGTGTAAATACAATACACTGTAAATACATTTTAACCAATTCAACATACTATAAATTGTAAATACAATACCTGTGTAAATACACTTTAAGAATTATACTTATTTTAAGAAAATGTAAATACACAAATAATGTAAATACACTTCACAAATAATATCAAAAATTAGAAAGTGTAAATACATACATGATGTAAATACACATTAAGAATTATACCTATTTTAAGAAAATGTAAATACACTAATAATGTAAATACAATAATAGAAAATACCAAATATTTCAATAATGTAAATACACATTTAAACAATAATTGATAAACACATACAGAAGACAACACCACCAAATAAAACATGAAATACCCACAACAACAATAATGTAAATACACTTCACAAATAATATCAAAAATTAAAAAGTGTAAATACATACATGATGTAAATACACATTAAGAATTACACCTATTTTAAGAAAATGTAAATACACTAATAATGTAAATACACTTTACTAATAATATAAAAAATTAAAAAGTGTAAATACACTTACCCAAAATTAATAGAAAATAGTATAATGTAAATACAATATGTAAATACACTTTAAGAATTATACCTATTTTAATAAAATGTAAATACACTTAAACAAATATGCTGAATTGATAAAAGTGTAAATACAACACATATGTAAATACAATAATAGAAAATACCAAATATTTCAATAATGTAAATACACATTTAAACAATAAATGATAAACACATACAGAAGACAACACCACCAAATAAAACATGAAATACCCACAACAACAATAATGTAAATACACTTCACAAATAATATCAAAAATTAAAAAGTGTAAATACATACATGATGTAAATACACATTAAGAATTACACCTATTTTAAGAAAATGTAAATACACTAATAATGTAAATACAATAATAGAAAATACCAAATATTTCAATAATGTAAATACATCACTATTGTAAATACACCTAAGAAAATTAACATAAAAATCAATAGTGTAAATACATACCATAATCATCAACACGAAGTACCACATAACACAACATAGACAATAAACAGGATAGAATCATTAACTATAACAATAATGTAAATACACTTTACTAATAATATCAAAAATTAAAAAGTGTAAATACACTTACCCAAAATTAATAGAAAATCAATGCTGTCAAGTTAAGGTTTTTCTAACATAATTTTCTTTTATTTTTATATTATAACTTATTTTTACTTTAAATTTACTTAATTCTATTTATTATTTAATTATATTAAATATTATAAGTATCTATTTGTCTATACTAGTTTTTAAGTATTAATTATAGTTATTTTTATATATTATGAACTATATAATATTGTTTAATTAATTTACACATGATTTATTTTTATTTTTTATTATTAATTTATGTGGATTTGATTGATAGTATTTTGGTGTTTTTAATGTCTTTAGGTAATGTTTTATTAGATAGTATGGGAAATTTTAATAGTTATGTTTGTGATAAATATATTTTAGTTGATAATAAACTTCGTAATCGTAAGTTGCCTCCGGAATGTATTATGAAGTATATTCTTTGGAATCGTGGCCGTACGACTGCTTTGGAAGCTTTGTATTTTATGGAGGAATATTGGGGTGAATTGGATATGGATGTTTCTAAGCAAGCTATTTCTCAAAGGAGGATGATTATTAATCCTCAAGCATATATTGATATTAATGATGAGTTAATACGGGAAATTTATAGGAGACCTGAAGAGTTGAAAACTTTCAAAGGTTTTTATTTAACTGCTGGTGATGGTTCGATATTTGATTTACCTAATTATCCTACTGTTCGTGAAGATTTTGATATTGAAGATAATAATCATTCCCACCATACTTCTACAGCTAGGGTTTCCACTATGGTTGATGTACTTAATGAATTTATCATTAGTTCTGCTATTAGTAACAGAAAATATGGTGAAGTTAAGCATGCTATTAACCATTTGGAAGATGCTAAAGATAAAATAGATCTTAAGAAGACAATAACAATATATGATAGAGGATATCCTTCCAAAGATTTAATTTTAAAAACAATGGATTTAAACTCATTTTTTATAATACGTCTTAAAAAAGACACATTCATAGAACAAAGAGAAAATATAACTACTGATGATGAAATAATAGAAGTACCAATTGATAAAGATTACCTGAGAAGAATATCAGATAATGAAATAAAAGAATTAGCAAAAAAGCAAGATAAAATAAAAATACGAATAATAACCATCCCCTTATCATCTGGAGAAATAGAAACCCTTGCAACAAATGTTTTTGATAAAACAATTACAATAGATGACTTTAAAATGATATACAACAAAAGATGGGGAATTGAAACCAGTTATGACAAACTAAAAAACAAACTACAAACTGAAAACTTCAGCGGAAGAAGAAAAATCATAATAGAACAAGACTTCTACTCAGATATATACGTATTCAACATAGCAACAATAGTAAAACATGATGTAAACCAAGAAATAGAACAAAAACGAAGAAACAATAAAAAATACAAATACAAGGACTACCAAGCAAACTTCAACATCGCAGTAGGACTGGTAAAAAAAGAATTACTAAACCTCATAAACACTGATAAAGAAAAACAACAACAAACAATAACAAAAATAATCAAAATACTACAAAAACACCTAATACCCATAAAAAAAGAAATCAAATCAACCAACAGAGAACCAGTAGATTACGGACACAAATTCTCAGACAACAATAAAAGATCATTTTAAAAAAAAACACGAGACAAAAAAAATTTCACACAAAAACTATCTTAACTTGACAGCATTGATAGAAAATAGTATAATGTAAATACAATATGTAAATACACTTTAAGAATTATACCTATTTTAATAAAATGTAAATACACTTAAACAAATATGCTGAATTGATAAAAGTGTAAATACAACACATATGTAAATACAATAATAGAAAATACCAAATATTTCAATAATGTAAATACACTTTACTAATAATATCAAAAATTAAAAAGTGTAAATACACTTACCCAAAATTAATAGAAAATAGTATATGTAAATACAAAATTCGAATCATATAATAGTTCCCTAAACTCCCTTACAACACTATACAACCATTATAAACAAAAAGAAGTGTGAATTCTAAGGAATCAGATCAAAAGAGGATTATAGAAATCAGGTGCCGGAATATTTATTAATGAGGATGTGAATTCAACTTGTAATATTTTATGTGAAAGTAAGCTGAGATTCAATTTTGAATTGTTGTATAATTGGATTTAGTACTTTCGAAGTAGAATTAAATTTATTAAATAAAGTACGGGAAAAATTTATGCAATTCATTAGTTTTAACTATTGATTTTGTCTTATTGTTACTTTTTACTATCTATAATTAGAAATGAATAACATGATAATTTCTGTTTTTAATGTTAATTATGTTATATGTAGCATATAAGTTTATACTTAATTTAATAGGATTTTTATGAGATATAGAAAGTTAAACTGTGATTATTATAAAATTTAAGAGATGTGAACTGAATTTAAGTAGAATTAAATGTTGTTAAAATATAATGTTTAAAATTAGTTAAAATAAAGTATGTTTTAAAATGTAAATTTTTTAATAAAAATGAGTTTTAGCGAACAATCTTATGATAAATTAAAAAAGTATTAAAGACATAAGTATAATTATAGTAAGTTTAGTTATACTTAAGATATACTAAGTATGTTTTACTATTCTTATTATATTTTAATAAACGTTTATGAAAATATATTTTTGGAGGAATATTCCCAATGGAAGACATATTATTAATGATTCCTGGACCTACAACTGTTCCAAAAAGGGTTTTAGATGCAATGGCACAACCTATAACAAATCATAGAGGAGCAGCATATGGTGAAATTTTAGATGAAACAACAGCAATGTTATCTGAAGTTTTCCAAACTGATAATAAATCATATTTATTAACAGGTTCCGGTACTAGTGCAATGGAAGCTGCAATAGCAAACATTGTTGAAAAAGGTGATAAAGTAATCAATGTTGTTGGAGGAAAATTTGGAGAAAGACTTCAGCAATTAACAGAAGTATTTGGTGGAGAATCTATCGAAGTTACTGTACCTTGGGGCCAAGCAGCAGATCCGGCTGAAATAAAAAGAGTAGTAGAAGAAAACGATGATGCTAAAGCTTTAACAATGATACACAATGAAAGTTCAACAGCTGTAGTTAATCCAATTAAAGAAGTTGGAGAAATAATGAAAGATCATGATACATTATTTGTTGTTGACACTGTTTCTTCTCTTGCTGGTGATACTGTTAAAGTAGATGAATATGGTTTGGATATTTGTTTAAGTGGTTCACAAAAATGTCTTGCTGCACCACCTGGAATGAGTATGTTAACTTTAAGTGATGATGCATGGAATGTTGTTGATAAAGTAGAATCTCCTACTTATTATCTTGATATGAAAAAAATGAGAAAAAGTGGAGCTAAATCTCAAACTCCTTACACTCCTAGTGTATCAATGACATATGCAATGAATGAAGCATTAAGTATGGTATTAGAAGAAGGCTTAGATGCTCGTATCAAACGTCATCACACTGGTGCTGAAGCTACACGTGAAGCTGCAAAAGCATTAGGTCTTGAATTATTTGCACGTGAAGGTGATTATTCAAATACTCTTACTGGTATTAAAATGCCTGAAGGTGTTACTGATAAACAGTTACGCGGAACTATGAGGGATAAATATCAAATTGAATTAGCTGGTGGTCAAGATCACCTTAGTGGTAACATTTTCAGAATAGGTCACATGGGTATTACTGGTTTACAGGAATTAGCTATGACTTTCACCTGTCTAGAAATGACATTAAAAGAATTTGGATTTGACTTTGAAGCTGGAGCCGGTGTTGCAGCTTTACAAGATGTATATCTTAAAAATTAATTATTATTTTTTTGTAGGAAGTTTGGAACTTCCTATTTTTTTTGTTTGATGAAGTTTTTCTGTTTTTTAGAATGTTTAGCTTTATTTTATTATTATTTTTGATAATTTTAAAAACATTTATATACTTTATGTTTTATACTATTATTATCGGAAGTGTATTTCCTACTTCCGTCTTATTATAAAAAAATATAATGATATAATAAAATAAAAAATATAAAATAAAAAGAAGCATATCAAAAAAAAGGTAACAATAAAAAAAAAATATTGGAGGAATACAATTGGTAGCAGAAACGTTACTGAACACGGGAGACACAGCATGGATTTTAATCTCCACAGCATTAGTCATGATAATGACATTACCCGGATTAGCATTATTTTATGGAGGAATGAGCAAAAAGAAAAACGTTTTAAACACAATGTTTCTATCTTTAACAGCATTCGCCATTGCAAGCATAATCTGGGTATCATTTGGTTATCAATTTGCATTTGGAGAAACATTAAACGGATTTATAGGCATACCAACAAATTTCTTCTTAACAGGAATCGGATTGGATATGCTTCATCCAGACACAGGAATACCAGAATTATTATTTGTTGCATTCCAAGCAACATTTGCAGCAATAACCGTTGCATTAATTTCAGGAGCAGTAGTAGGACGAATGAAAGCCAAAGCATGGCTAATATTCATAATAATATGGTTAACACTAGTATACATCCCAGTAGCACACTGGGTATGGGGAGGAGGATGGCTATACCAACTAGGAGCATTAGACTTCGCAGGAGGAGCAGTAGTACATCTTAACTCAGGTATAGCAGCACTTGCATTAATATTAATACTAGGACCAAGAAAAGATCAAAGATTACTCCCTCACCATCTAGGATATGTAGTAATAGGAGCAGCATTACTATGGTTCGGATGGTTCGGATTTAATGGTGGATCAGCATTAGCAGCAAACGGACTAGCAGCAAACGGACTAATAACAACAAACGTAGCTGCAGCAACAGCAATGATTGGATGGATACTAATAGACCTCTGGAAATCTGGAAAACCAACAGTACTTGGTGCAACAACCGGAGCAGTAGCAGGATTAGTAGCTATAACACCAGCAGCAGGATTTGTAGACATACCATCTTCCATGATAATAGGATTCACCACAGTATTCATATCCTACTTTGCAATATCATACTTAAAACCAAAACTAGGATACGATGATGCATTAGATGCATTCGGAGTACATGGTTTATCAGGAACCTGGGGTGCAATTCTTACAGGAG
This sequence comes from Methanosphaera sp. ISO3-F5, assembly GCF_034480035.2. NCBI lineage: Archaea > Methanobacteriati > Methanobacteriota > Methanobacteria > Methanobacteriales > Methanobacteriaceae > Methanosphaera > Methanosphaera sp. ISO3-F5. The sequence continues at coordinate 506,600 of NZ_CP118753.2, read as the reverse complement.
TATTTGCAACACCAGCCATTGGAGGAGTTTCTGGGTTAATATATGGTAATCCAGAACAGGTTATAATACAAATAATTAGTATAGTAGCAGTAGGAGTTTACTCATTTATATTAACATATGGTATAGCAAAAGTTTTAGATAAAATAATGGGAATAAGAGTAGATGAACAAACAGAAACAGAAGGTTTAGATGTTAGAGAACATGAAGAACTTGGTTACAGAATATAATAGGAATATGATACTATGAAACAGATAACAGCTATTATACGTACAGAAAGATTAGATGCAGTTAAGGATGCTCTGGAAAAAGTGGACAGTCGTGGAATCACAGTTAGTGATGTTAAAGGTAGAGGAGAACAGTTAGGTATAGAAGAAAAATATCGTGGAAAAAGTTATCGTATAGATCTTTTACCTAAAGTTAAACTTGTTACAGTTGTTCATGATTCTGCAGTTGAAGAGGTTGTAAATGCAATTGTAGAAGCAGCAAAAACTGGAAATATAGGAGATGGAAAAATTTTCATAACTAACGTTGAAGAAGTTATTAAAATTAGGACTGGCGAACGCGGTGATGATGCATTATAAACTGTAGTCCCTATGACATTTAGGATTTTTAGATAAAATATGCTTATCTTATAATAATTTTTTAATCTCCTTTCTCTTATTAATATGGGTTTTTCCATATTCTATTTTTTTTGAAATAATATTATTGAAAAGAAAATATATGTTCAAATTTTTAGAAGAGTTATAAAAGGTAATTATTTTTGATTTAAAAAATAGTAATGAATTATTAAAGAAAAAGAAAGAAATAGACTTATTAGAAGTCTATTCCAGTAATTCTTAATCCACCGTAATGGGATTTATATTTTATGTTTAAACCTATTAGTAATGGCGTGATTTTTTCTATCATTCGTGCTTTTTCTAGTTTACCACAGTCTATGCATTTTATTCCAGGTATTTTTTCTACTAACTCTTTTACTTGTGCTTTAGCTTCATTATCGTCTCCTGCAATGAGACAGTCACAGTCTATTGGTTCTGGTATGTTTTCTAAATGTGAATTACTTATATTATTGAATCCTGCTACTACTTTTACTCCTGTTTTTTTAAGGATTTTAGCTGTTCTTTCTGCAGCGGATCCTTCCATTAAATCAACAAATCTTGCTGGTGATCCTCCAATTGCTGTTTCCAGTGGTACTGTTGCATCGATTAATATTTTTTCTCCTACAAATTCTTTTATGGATTGTAATGTTGCTTTTTGTGCTGCTAATGGTACTGTTAGAATGAGAAGTTCTCCTTCTTTGGCTGCGTCTTCATTAGACATTCCCACCATATTAATATTTTCGTAGTCTTTTAGTAATTCTAATGTTTCTTCTACTTTAGTTAATGCTTTATCTTCTTTTCTGCTTCCGATGATTACATCTTCTCCAGCTATTGCTAATCTTTTTCCTAAGTTTAATCCTTGTGAACCTGTTCCACCAATTATTCCTATTTTCATATTAATACCTCTTAATTTATAAATAATATATCATGATTAATCATTACATATATATTATGTAATATATACAATTTTTGGTATTAATATTAAAAAAAATGTTTAAAAAAAAGTAGATATTTACTCTTCTAATAATTCACGAATCTTATAAGTGCATTTCTTAACAGTTCTTGCTGCATCAAAAAATTCAGATCTTTCATAATCATTCATTCGAACAGGGACAATTCTCTGAATTCCTCGTTTACAAAGAATTACTGGCACACCTAATGAAACATCATATACTCCTTCTACTTCTCCTTCAAGATAAGTACTTACAGTAAGAATTTTCCTGCTATCATTTATTATTGTTCGTATAAGATTACTAATAGCATAGGATGGACCATATTCTGTTGCTCCTTTTTTAGAAATAATATTTCCACCGGCATTTCTAATTCTACTAACTAATTCATCTGGTTCTAAATCAGTAGATTGTACAAAATATTTAAGTGGAATACCACCGATAGTAGATGAACTTAATAAAGGCACCATGTGATCTCCATGTTCCCCGATTACCCTTGTGTGTATTTCACCATTATGAATTTTAAAATGTTTTGCAAGAATTGTTTTTAATCTTAGAGAATCTAAGTGATTTCCAAGCCCTATTACTCTATTTTTTTCAAAACCTGAATATTGTAAAGCTATAGATGTCATTACATCAACCGGATTTGTAACTATTAATATAATTGAATTCGGAGCATATTTTGCTATTGCTTGTGAATATTCTTTTATTATTTCGGCATTAGGTACTGCTAAGTCAAGTCTAGTATATCCTGGTTGACGTGGAACTCCAGAAGTAATTAAAACAATTTTTGAATCGGATATGTCTTCAAGATTACTGGATGCTGTTAATACACTCTCTATATCTTCTGCTGCAAGAGCATCATACATGTCCAGAACTTCCCCTTTAACCCTGTTATGACTACTTTCACGTGAGTACATTACTATTTCATCAATTACATCTTCTCTTGCTAACGTAAATGCTACATTTTTTCCAATTGTTCCTGAAGCACCTATTATTGAGATTTTAACTATATTAATCCCTCCTAAAAAAATTATTGATTTTTTTATTATATATCAATATTTATTTATTTAGTTTATAATATTAAAAGATTTCTAAAAATAGGATTGAAAATATGAATAGAAAATTATGGAAAATATGAAAAAAATACAGTGTATATTAAATTATCGGATTAAAAAATAAAAAATGTTTAAAAATAAAAAAAAAGTTATTAAAAAAACTAACAATTATTCCCCACTTAATTTATCCAGGAAAGTTAATGCATTAGCTTTAATATAACCACTTTCATCATTTTCAGCAAGATATTTTAAAGCTTCAACAGCTTCATCCCCACCAATATTTCCTAAACCAAATACTGCACCGGAACGGACAAAACTTTTTTCATCCTTATAAGCCTTGAGGAAAACATCCAAAGTATCAGGTCTTGCAATTTTAGCTAAAGCCCAAACAGCTCCACCCCTAGCCCTCCAATTTTCATCATCAACAAGAGTTAATAGAGGTTCCACTGCATCTTCACCATAATCAGCAAGAGCTGAACTAGATTGTCTTCTAATCCATTTATTCCTATCATTTAATAATTTAACAAAAACATCCATAGAACTAGGATCTTTTAAATCCCTTAATAATTCCACCATTGTTAAACGAGTATTTTTAGGATAATCAATATTCAACACTTCTTCATGTAAAACATCAATCTCTGCAGGCATATACATAGAAATCGTACTTTCTGCTTCTAATCTTACAAAATCATCTTCATCATTTAAATTTTGGATAGCGTTAACAATTTCTTCTTTACTCATAATCATCACGAAAATTCTTTTATGTTCATTTATCTTAATAATATTTAGCATCAAATTATATAAATAATTAATCATCTAATAATATACTATAACAAAAACAAGGAGAATACGAATTTGTTTAAAATAACAACTATTCCAGGAGACGGAATAGGACAAGAAGTAATGAAACCAACATTAGAAATCCTGGAAACAACAAATGCAAATTTTGATTTCATACCACAAGAAGCAGGAAAAGAATGTTACAAAAAATACGGAACCAATTTACCCCAAGAAACAATAAACTCATGCAAAGAAAGTGATTCAACATTGTTCGGAGCAGTAACATCTATCCCCCAACAAAAAAGTGCAATAGTTACACTAAGAAAAGAATTAAATCTATACATAAACCAAAGACCAATAAAATCATACACCAACCCAGAAATTAATTTTACAATAATAAGAGAAAATTCGGAAGGATTATATTCACATATGGAAGAAGATAATGGTGAAGAAACCATTGCAATAAGAAAAATTACACATAAAGCATCAGAAAGAATATGTGATTATGCATTCAGATACGCAGAAAAAATAGGGAAAAAAACTGTGACCGCAGCACATAAAGCAAACGTACTGCCCATTACAGATGGAGTGTTTAAAACAGCATTTTATAAAATTGCCAACCAATACCCTAACATAATTCCAAACGACTACTACATAGATGCAATGGCAATGTACCTGATAACCAAACCATCACAATTTGATGTGATTGTAACAACAAACTTATTCGGAGATATTTTATCCGACGAGGGAGGAGGATTATTAGGAAGTTTAGGATTAATCCCCTCAGCAAACATTGGAAATGACAATGGACTATTTGAACCAGTACATGGATCTGCACCAGACATAGCTGGAAAAAATAAAGCAAACCCTATTGCAATGATACTGTCTAGTTGTTTAATGTTAGAATTCCTTAACATGGAAAAAGAGGCACAAAACATTCAGAACACTATTGAAGAAATAATAAGAGAAGGAAAAATTAAAACACCAGATATGGGTGGTACTCAGAATACTCAGGAAATGTGTGATGAAATTATCAAAAAACTGTAAAGGCAACATTCAAACAATGAATAAATTTATAAACTTATAAATAGAAAAATAAAACTAACTATTAAATTTTTTTATTCATACAATTTTTTGAGAAAAACAATCGTATACAAAAAAAATTGTGATTAACTAATAATACTCATTATGAGTATGAATAAAATGATATTATATTTTACCGAGGAGGTATTTTAAATGAAAACTACTGTAAGTATAATTAAAGCAGATATTGGTAGTGTTGGTGGACACGCAGTAACACACCAATTATTAAAAGATAAATGTAACGAATATTTATCAAAAGCAAAAGAAGAAGGATTATTAAAAGATTTCTATATAACCAATTGTGGTGACGACATAGACATGATTATGACCCACACAAACGGTCCAGACAATGAAGAAGTACACAAACTCGCATTTGATACATTCATGGCAGGAGCAGAAGTAGCAAAAGGACTTAAATTATACGGTGCAGGTCAAGACTTATTATCTGATACATTCAGTGGAAACATTAAAGGTATGGGACCAGGTAGTGCAGAAATAGAATTCGAAGAAAGAGGATCAGACCCAGTATTCGCATACTGCTGTGATAAAACAGAACCAGGAGCATTCAACTTACCATTATTCAGAATGTTTGCAGACCCTTTCAACACTGCAGGATTAGTAATCGACCCAACATTACACGGTGGATTCGACTTCGAAGTATACGATGTAATTGAAAACAGAAAAGTAACAATGTCCTGTCCAGATGAAATGTACGATTTATTAGCTTTAATCGGTTCAACAGGAAGATATGTAATAAAAAGAATATTCAGAAGATCAGATGGTGAAATAGCAGCTGCAGTAAGTACTGACAGACTTAACCTCATGGCAGGAAAATACATAGGTAAAGATGACCCAGTAGCAATTGTAAGATCACAATCAGGATTCCCAGCTGGTGGAGAAACAACAGAACCATTCGCATTCCCACACTTAGTAAGTGGATGGATGAGAGGATCACATAACGGACCTTTAATGCCTGTTGGTGAAGCAGATGCAAGACCTGTAAGATTCGACGGACCTCCTCGTGTAATCGGACTAGGTTTCCAAGTAAACAACGCAGAACTTGTTGGACCAGTTGACATGTTCGCAGACCCTGCATTTGATGAAGCAAGAACAACTGCAACAAAAGTAGCAAACTACATGAGAAGACACGGACCATTCGAACCACACAGATTACCTGCAGACGAAATGGAATACACAAGTCTTCCAGGTGTTCTTACAAAACTTGAAGACAGATTCGAAGATATGTAAATATTAATTATAATATTTACTTCAACATAACCCCCCCCCCATTTATAAAAAAAAACTAGTTTTAGTACACGCTATATTCATTAATGAAAAAAGGGTTATTGTTTTAAGATAAAATCCACAATTATATCACTTATCTTAGAAATATTTTTACCCACCAGTAAATTATGTTTAAGATTATCCAAAACAATCATTTCAGAATTAATAATTTTTTTATGTGTTTCTTCTTGTAAAGAAGGTGGAACTAGAGTATCATATTTTCCACACAATATTAATGTTGGAATATCAAATTGATCTAAGTCATAGATAATGTCAAATCCTAGCATTGCATTAATAGCTTTTTCAATCGCCATAGTGTTTACATTATTAGAAGCATATTCTTTTATCATTTCAAGTTCCTTTTTGTTTTCTTCAATTATATTCGGACATAATACCATTGGCAGTATATATTCATAAAAATCGTCATAGGATGATTTAACAGCATTTCTTAATTGTAGAAAAATATTTTCAACATATGATGAACATCTTGCAAAAGTAGACATTAATATGATTGATGAAACTTTTTCAGGATATTTTATAGCATAGCTTAATCCAATTAGTCCTCCCATCGAAAATCCTACTATTATACATTCATCAACCTTTAAATTATTTAATAAAATGTTTAAATCATCTACAAGTAAATCAATACTTATTTCTTCCCTACTTAATGGACTTTTACCATGACCTCTTATATCATAGCGTATTATTTTATGCTTATTTTTTAAAATACTGCTTAGAGGTTCCCAGTACTCCAAACTATCCGATAATCCATGTATAAGAATTAATGGTTTACCTTTTCCTTCAACTTTATAATTAATATCTTTTTTAAACATTACAATAACATATGTTGTTAAAACTATTTACTCTTATTTCAATAGAGGAATACTGTAAATGGAGATGAAAATTTATAAAAATAAGATAAAAAGAAGAGAACCAAGTCTTTCTAAAAAAAAGAATGTTTGATTATTCTAAATCTAATAAGTTTGATAAATGATTAGTTGATATGTTACCAATTACTTGGTGTTTTTCATTAATTACTGGTAAAACGGATATGCGTTCTTCTTCCATTTTATGAGCAACTTCATAAATTGAATCGTCTTCAAAACATGTGGCAACGTCCTTTGTCATGATTTCTTCTATATTGTCCGTGTTCATAGCTATTGCTTTAGATAAATCCCATGCAGTGATGATTCCGATTATTTCATTGTTTGAATTGACTATAGGAAGATGTGTTTTATTTTTTGTAAGCATTACTTCTGCTGCATTTTTAACACTTTTTGATTCGTGTAGTGTTACAACGTGTTTACTCATAACATCTTTTACTGTTGCTTTAGATAAAAAGTTGCTGATAATGTAGTTCATTTGACCATTTTCTATTAAAAATGCATCATGTCCGTATTCTGAATTTAGTTTAGAATAGGTTACATCAACATTATTTGCTCTTAATGCTTGAACTATTTCTTCCATGTGTTCATGAGTGTATAACCAGTCTGAAGTTATGGACATTATGAGCATTTTTGCTCTTACTGATTTTAATCCTTCTTCTAATGAATTGTTTTTTCTGACATCAAAGTAGTCTAATGCTTTTGTTAAGTATAGGTAACTGTTTGCATCAAATTTTTTTGTGAAAGAAAATCCTTGATATTCAAGATAACTTTCTACTTGGAATTCATTGCTGAAATCATAGCTGAAATCGTTTTTGTCTTGGAGTCGTCTTCCAAATTTTTCGTACATTGATTCGTTGCTTAAGTATGTGATGTGTCCTATCATTCGGGCAACTGATAATCCTTGTTCTGGTATTTTGTCTGTATGATAATAATTTCCCTTGTTCCAGTTTGGATCTTCTGTTATTGATCTGCGTTCAACTGCATTAAATGCTATTTGTTGTGGTGTAGAGTATGCTCCGGATGCTATCATTATTGCATTTCTTATCATTTCAGGGTGTGAAATTGTCCATTCGAGTACTTGCATTCCCCCCATTGATCCTCCAATAACTGCATATAATTGGGTGATTTCTAAATGGTCCATTAGTTTCTTTTGAGCGGATACCATGTCGGCTATGGTAACTATTGGAAAGTCTAATCCGTATTCTTTTCCTGTGTCTGGATTTATTGAGCTAGGTCCTGTGGAACCTTTACAACTTCCTATTACGTTAGAACATATGATGAAATATTTATTTGTATCTAATGGTTTTCCTGGACCGATTATTATGTTCCACCAACCTGGTTTTTTATCATTGTCATGCCAACCTGCTGCGTGTGCATCACCTGTTAGTGCATGACAAACATATATTGCATTACTTTTTTGTGCATTTAATGTCCCGTATGTTTCATAGGCAATTGTTGGAGTTTTTAATATGTTTCCTGTTTCTAATTTTAGGTCTTCTTCTAATGTATAATATTGTGTTTCTACTGTACCTATTGATTTTAAAAGTGCCAACTTTTTACCTCCCTTAGTCTTTTATAATATTTTGTTATATATTTCTTGTTACATTTAATATTTGTTATCAAAATAGGTAATCTGTTTAAATTTAAATTGAATTATATTTATGAAAAATAGGTTTGAAATGGGGGGTTAAGTGGATGTTTAGATGATTATATTTTATCTAATGCTTGGTCTACATCAGCTAATATATCTTCTAAATCTTCTATTCCTACTGAAAATCTTATCAGATCTGGTGTTACTCCTGTTGCTCTTTGTTGTTCTTCTGTTAATTGTGAGTGTGTTGTTGATGCTGGGTGGATTACTAGTGATTTTGCATCGCCTATGTTTGCTAATAGGGATAATAGTTCTGTGTGATTTATGAAATCTACTGCTCCCTGATATCCTGCTTTTAGTCCGAATGATACTATTCCACCATAACCTTTTTCAGCATATTTTTTTGCTATTTCGTGGTTTGGACTGCTTTCTAGACCAGAGTAGGTCACCCATGCTACTTTTGGATGTGCTTCTAAGTGTTTTGCTACTGCTAATGCGTTTTCTGCATGTTTTTCAATTCTTAAACTTAATGTTTCTAGTCCTTGTAGTAATAGGAATGAACCGAATGGGCTTGGTACTGCTCCTGTGTCTCTTCCAAGTACTGCTCTTATTCTTGTTGTGAATGCTACTGGGCCTAGTGCTTCATAGAATTTTAATCCGTTGTATGTTTCATCAGGTTCGGTTAATCCAGGGAATTTTCCATTGTCCCAGTTGAAGTCTCCTTTTTCTATGATGACTCCACCTAGTGTTGTTCCGTGTCCTCCTATATATTTTGTTGCACTGCTTGATATTATATCTGCTCCATGGTCGAATGGTCTTACTGATCCTATTCCTACGGTGTTGTCTGCTATTAATGGTATTCCGTTTTTGTGGGCTATTTCGGATAATACGTCAAAGTCTGGTATGTCTAGTTTTGGGTTTCCTATGGATTCTACATAGATTGCTCTTGTTTTTTCATCTATTGCTGCTTCGAATTCTTCTGGTGATTGTGAGTCTACGAATTTTACTGTTCTTCCGAGGTTTGGAAGTGTGTTTTCGAATAATTCGAATGTTCCTCCGTATAGGTTATCTGCTGATACTATGTTGTCTCCTACTTCTGTTAGGTTGATTATTGTGTAGAATATTGCGGACATTCCGGATGATGTTGCGTATGCTGCTGTTCCTCCTTCTATTGCTGCGATTCTTTTTTCGAATGCTTCTGTTGTTGGGTTTGTTAGTCTTGTGTATATGTTTCCTGGTTCTGTTAATGCGAATCGGTTTGCTGCTTGATCTGTGTCGTTGAATACGTATGATGTTGTCTGGTATATTGGTACTGCTCTTGAGCCTGTTTCATCTGTTTCTTCTTGTCCGACATGTAATCCTATTGTTGCTATATTTTTTTTATTTTTTACTTCGTATGCCACGTTTTCACTTCCTTTTATTATATGTTATTTTTTTTTTGATTTGATTTTTCTTTTCTGTTTGTTGTTTTTGTTATTCTTTTAATTTAACTTTTCTTGTTATTTGGTTTTTTTTTATTTTCTTTTCTCTTTTTTTTATTTTGTGTGTTTCACGTCCTGTTTTTTATTTTTCCGTGTGTATTTTATTATTTTTTTGGTAATTTTTAATGAAAATAATATATAACAATGTTATAGTTTTTATTATTAAAAATAATCCTTTATCTAAGAGGATTTTTTTGAAAAGTAATACATGAATGTATTTAAAATATAACATCAGAATATTATGTTTATTATATTAATTGAATTTAAGTATATCCTTAAGGATATAACAATAGTTATATTTTATGTAGTATATAAATGTTTCCAACAAAACTGAGAAAAAAATCAATGCTGTCAAGTTAAGGTTTTTCTAACATAATTTTCTTTTATTTTTATATTATAACTTATTTTTACTTTAAATTTACTTAATTCTATTTATTATTTAATTATATTAAATATTATAAGTATCTATTTGTCTATACTAGTTTTTAAGTATTAATTATAGTTATTTTTATATATTATGAACTATATAATATTGTTTAATTAATTTACACATGATTTATTTTTATTTTTTATTATTAATTTATGTGGATTTGATTGATAGTATTTTGGTGTTTTTAATGTCTTTAGGTAATGTTTTATTAGATAGTATGGGAAATTTTAATAGTTATGTTTGTGATAAATATATTTTAGTTGATAATAAACTTCGTAATCGTAAGTTGCCTCCGGAATGTATTATGAAGTATATTCTTTGGAATCGTGGCCGTACGACTGCTTTGGAAGCTTTGTATTTTATGGAGGAATATTGGGGTGAATTGGATATGGATGTTTCTAAGCAAGCTATTTCTCAAAGGAGGATGATTATTAATCCTCAAGCATATATTGATATTAATGATGAGTTAATACGGGAAATTTATAGGAGACCTGAAGAGTTGAAAACTTTCAAAGGTTTTTATTTAACTGCTGGTGATGGTTCGATATTTGATTTACCTAATTATCCTACTGTTCGTGAAGATTTTGATATTGAAGATAATAATCATTCCCACCATACTTCTACAGCTAGGGTTTCCACTATGGTTGATGTACTTAATGAATTTATCATTAGTTCTGCTATTAGTAACAGAAAATATGGTGAAGTTAAGCATGCTATTAACCATTTGGAAGATGCTAAAGATAAAATAGATCTTAAGAAGACAATAACAATATATGATAGAGGATATCCTTCCAAAGATTTAATTTTAAAAACAATGGATTTAAACTCATTTTTTATAATACGTCTTAAAAAAGACACATTCATAGAACAAAGAGAAAATATAACTACTGATGATGAAATAATAGAAGTACCAATTGATAAAGATTACCTGAGAAGAATATCAGATAATGAAATAAAAGAATTAGCAAAAAAGCAAGATAAAATAAAAATACGAATAATAACCATCCCCTTATCATCTGGAGAAATAGAAACCCTTGCAACAAATGTTTTTGATAAAACAATTACAATAGATGACTTTAAAATGATATACAACAAAAGATGGGGAATTGAAACCAGTTATGACAAACTAAAAAACAAACTACAAACTGAAAACTTCAGCGGAAGAAGAAAAATCATAATAGAACAAGACTTCTACTCAGATATATACGTATTCAACATAGCAACAATAGTAAAACATGATGTAAACCAAGAAATAGAACAAAAACGAAGAAACAATAAAAAATACAAATACAAGGACTACCAAGCAAACTTCAACATCGCAGTAGGACTGGTAAAAAAAGAATTACTAAACCTCATAAACACTGATAAAGAAAAACAACAACAAACAATAACAAAAATAATCAAAATACTACAAAAACACCTAATACCCATAAAAAAAGAAATCAAATCAACCAACAGAGAACCAGTAGATTACGGACACAAATTCTCAGACAACAATAAAAGATCATTTTAAAAAAAAACACGAGACAAAAAAAATTTCACACAAAAACTATCTTAACTTGACAGCATTGGAAAAAAATGAAAAATATACTAAAGAATATTAAAATTAGTCCTAAAAAAATGAACAAAATATAATAATATCACAGGATATCCTGCAAATATAAAATATTTTCTTCAGAAATCCTATCAATTAGCTTTTTAATATTATCCGCAGATTTAATCATATCAAAATTACCGATCAATATCAATTTTTTTCTAGATCTAGTTATTGAAACATTTAATTGATTTTCATCAGCCAAAAAATTCTTTTGAAATTTAGTTAATGATTTTGGAGAACTCTTACAAAAACTAACCAGTATCACATCTTTTTCTCTACCCTGAAATCTATATATAGTATCACATTCTACATTTAACTCATTTTTTCTTAATAATTTCTGAATATACAATTTCTGTTTCTTATAAGGAGTTATAATCCCTATTTCATCCAATGAAATCCCATTACATTTTAAATTAGAAAGCAAATTTAGAATAATTTCTGATTCATACTTATTACAACAACCACCAGACACATTAGATTCATCAAAATTTATATTTGAAGTATCAATTATGCTTAGAGGATTATCATCTAAAAGAAATGATTTATGATTATTTAAGATAATTTTCTGATTCTTAACATTATCTCCAGTTAATAATCGTCCATCATAATATAATTTACTTGCTATATCACTTATCTCCTGATTCATTCTATATTGAATATTTAGGAAAGTAAAATTATCAGGATATTTATCTATTAATAAGTTGAATATAGATTTATTTAATAGATAAGATGAATTATTGTTTTGTATTGGCTGTAACTGTTTATTATCTCCAATCAAAATAAATTTAGTTGTCTTCATTAATGGTATCAATGCAAGGTATACTGGAACTTGGCTAGCTTCATCCATTATTACATAATCAAAATCAATATCCTTTGTTAAATAACTAGAAGAGGAGAGTACTGTTGATGCAAAAATTTTAGTTGTATGAAGTATATCACTTTGTATATTTTTTTTAATATTTTCAATCTCTAATTTTAATTCATTTATCCGATCAGTATTATCAATAGTATGCCCATCACTGACAAGATTATCATCAGTTATTTTATTATTTTTAATTTTGATTATCTGACTAAAAATTTTACTTATAATACTTTCATGAGTATCACTAACATTTGAAGTAGCTGAAAAGTTAAGACTATTTTTTGATAAATCAGCTATCAATTTTTCTTTTTCAATAATTTCATCGAACATATTATGCTGTTTAATTTGATTTTCCATCGTGTATTTAATAACTTTTGATGTAACTTGACTTTTTTGTCCAATACGAAGTATTTGTTCATCATCAATATCAGTTAACCGTTCAATAATATTGTCTAGAGCTATATGAGTATGGGTGGTAATTAATATTCTATTATTATTCTTATATAACTGTCTGATAATTTCAACAATAGTATGTGTTTTACCAGTTCCGGGAGGTCCTTGAATTAAATGAAATTTATCTGTTTGTAAAGATTTTTTTACAGCTTCCTTCTGATTCTTATTCAAATTATTAACAGAAAACTTTTTATTTACATAATTAATCTTTTCATTTCCAAAAATAATATTTAATGTTTCTTTATTTTCTTCACTAATCTTATTGTCTTTAATATTATCATATGTTTCTTGGAGTTTTTGAATTATGATATCTTTCTGTATATTTTTAATAGATACTTCTTCATTTATTTTAAAAATATTTTTATTTTCTATTTTTAATTCTATATTTTTATTTTTAGCTGAAGTCACAATAGCTTTTACTCTATTTACTTCTACAGATATGTTTTTTGAGAGGTTGTGCGAATATTTTGTGGATATTTTTAAAGTATTGTTATTTATATCAGTTATTTTTCCTGTTATTGTTTTGTTTGATTTTTTTTCTTTTTCTATTAGTGATTTAAATTCTTTGATAAAATGAGTGTTTTTGTAATTCATAATAAATATTATTAATATTTATAAAAAAAGTATTACTTATATATTGTTATAAAAGAAAAACCAGAACAGATAAAAGACAAATATGAGTATTCTCCAAAAAATACTCAATTCATCTCAATATAGGATATAATTCACCTTAATCATTCTTTAAATAAAAAAGAAATCATAAGTTATTCTAACTAAAAGTTAGACCATAATATTAGATATATATTAATTTACAAAATGTATCTCTATAAATTTAACATAATATCTTGGTGTTTAATTCAACATTAAACAAATAATATTTTATTAGAAGTAGATAATAAACCTATTTAAAATAATTAAACAAAAGAAAAATAAAAGACACAAACACCAAAAAAAAGAATCAAAAAAAATAAAATAAAAGATTAATCTCTTGCTTTCTTAAGAGATTCAACCATATCAATATCCCTTATTTTTCTAGAAAATAATACATTTACAACAACAGATAAACCAACAACTATTAAAAATGTCACTAAAATCGTTTCAAAGGAATAATTTATAGGATAATAAAAAGTATCACCAGAAGAATCCATCATCACCCTCAAAACATAATAACCTATCGGAACACCAAATACAAATCCAACTATTGATAAAATCAAATTTTGAACCAAAAATAATCTCCGAATAGATTTAGTCTTAAAACCAATTATTTTTAATGTTGCCAAATCACGTTCAACCTCAGTGAACGCCAAAATACCCAAACTATACAACATTACAAGAGACAAAGCAAATGCAAATATTAATAATATACCAATCAGTAAATTTGCTGATTCCATCAATTCATCCCAACTACTCTGCAAATCAGTGAAAGAATTAATTGAACTTATACCCTCAACAGGACCATTGACCGACTCTTTAGTTACAATATAATTAGGTGTGAAATTATAGCCTACTTGTTCCAGTTTTTCCTGAGATAAAGTTATCCCCTGTGTAGCAGGATCAGCATATACTTCATCAATAGTAGATTTTATCCACTCATCTTCACCATACAAATGCCATTCAATAACATCACCCTTTTTCACCCCAAGTAATTCAGCAGATTTTTCTGTTAAACTTACCCCATCTTTAGGAAGTTTGATTTCATGCATATTTTTATCAGTTGGTGTTATCAAACCAGTTTCATTATAAACCATTAAATTAGTTGTTTTTTTAATATTTTCTGCCCGAATTTCTATTTTTTGATTCATTACCTGTGTACCATCATATATCTTTGTTAAATTATCTATTTGTTCTTGAGTAATGTTATCTTCAAATACCAATTGTGATTCATAATGATTTATACCACCATATTGCCATGTTTTTAAATCATTCATACCATCATTCATGCCAAAAGCAGAAATTAATAGTAAAGTACATCCAATAATACTTATTACTGTCACTAATGATCGAATCTTGTTTCTTTGTATGTCCCTATAATTCCACCTTCCATTAAAACCAATTTTGTTCCAAATCATTGTTTTTTCAATTAAACCCCTTCTTGATATTTTAGGAGCTTTTGGTAAAAGTATCTGTGATGGAGACTCTTTTGAAATATTTTTTGTTGCAAGAAAAGTGAATAATACGGATAACATCAATAAGACTATTGCCACAATAAAGAATGAAATATCCCATCCTGCTTTCCATTCAGGTAATGTATAAAATGCACTCATTGAAGGGAAAAATAGGTAAGGCATAGTTGATGGTCCAATAATTAATCCCAATACACAACCAAACAAGGTTAAATAAAATCCATATGAAATATAGTGTAATGTTATTTTTTTATCCGTGAAACCTAATGCTTTTAATGTTCCTATTTGTGTTCTTTGATGATTAACTATCCTAGTCATTGTTGTTAACAAAGTTAATAATGCAACTATGACAAAAACTATTGGAAACATTGATCCCATCATAGCATGTTGGTCTATTTCTGCTTGAAACTGACTTACACTAACATGATCTTTGAAGGGTACATAAGAGTCATAATTTATTTTTTCATCCAATTTTTCTTGATATGTATCAGAATTCTCCTCAGTATCAATTAACACCACATTGTATTGAATATCCTTAATGTCAAATGCTTTATATGAAAGATATCCGAAACCATTCATATTAAAATCTGGAATTAAACTATCCCCTTGAGCATAAACATATTCCGGAGAATATCCTAAACCTCTAATTGTTTTTTCTATAGTGATTCCATCAAATTCTAATTTAATTTTGTCCCCAATTTTCAAATTTTTGGCATCTGCAAATCGTTTATCTAGCCATATGCCATTTTCATCATTGAGATCTATTGAACCTCCCTCAATCGGATAATATTTTGATAATGTGTTATTTTCTACAAAATGTATTGTTACAGTAGGATCATCTTTTAAATCGGCTGTTGTCCGTAGTACTAATTGTCTTTCCATATTTTTTGTAGAAGTTATTTGTGAGATCTGATTTATTGTTTCATTGTTAATATTTTCTGAATAAACCCATATATCAGCCATATTTGTGTTTTTATAGTATTCTGAAGAGGTTTGCTGAATTCCGGCAACTTCAGAACCTACTCCTGTAAATATCCATAATGTTAAGAAGGACATTAGAAATATCGCTAGAAATTGCATTTTATGTTCATTCATATCCCTGAGCATTTTCCTAAATAACATTTAGAATCACCAGTTTATTTCATCAATATTTTTTGGGTTTTCATTGATATCTATTTTTTCGATTTGACCATTTTTTAGGTGTATTACCTTGTTTGCTAATCTTGATAGTTCAATGTTGTGTGTTACTATGATTACTGTTGTTTTGTTATTTTTACATAAATCCATTAATATTTTTATTACATGATATCCTGTTTTTGAGTCTAATGCTCCTGTTGGTTCATCGCATAATAACATTGATGGTTTTTTAGATATTGCTCTGGCTATTGAAACTCTTTGTTGTTCTCCTCCGGATAGTTCTGATGGGAAATTATTTGCATGTTTTTCCAAATTTACTTTTTTTAAATATTTTATTCCATCTATTGGTTCATTTGTTATATCATTTATTAATTCTACATTTTCTAGTGCTGTGAGGTTTGGTATTAAGTTATAAAATTGGAATATGAATCCTATTTCTTGAGCTCTGTATTTTGTTAGTTCTTCATCATTTAGTTTTGTTATTTCTTTTGAGTTTACTGTGATTTTTCCTTTTGTGACTGAATCTAATCCTCCAAGTAAATTTAGTAATGTGGATTTTCCTGAACCTGATGGTCCTAATATTATTACTAATTCTCCTCGATTTATTGTGAAATTTAAGTTGTCTGCTGCTTTTAATGTGTTTTCTCCTGTTTTATATTCCTTATATACATTGGAAAATTCTATTAATTTTGTCATGATTTTCATCCTTTTTTTGAGGTTATGTAATGTTTATTTCGATATTTGTAATAACAACTATATATTTTTTAGGCCAACCTAAATTTATATTGTTTTAAAAAAATTTAATTATCAAAAAACAAAGATAATACCAAGAGTGATAAAAATGGACAAAGACCAAGAAATAAAAAAATTAACAAATGAAATAAAACAACTAGAAGAAGAAATAAAAATACAAAAATCAAACTACAAACAATTATCCACCGAATTAGGACAAAGCATATTCGAAAACGAAGATCTAGACCTTGAAAATAGAAAACTAAAACGAGAAATAGAAGAACTAAAACAAGAAAATCACGAATTAAAAAAATTTAAAGAAGAAGTTGAAAAATCAACAAGCTGGAAAATAAAGTCAATGTTTAAATAATATCATCAAGGAAAACAACAAAATCATCCTTAATAATTTTATCAGAAACAACAAAATCATCAGCAGGATAACCTAAAACAACATGTCCCACACCAACATAATCTTCTGATAAATCCCAAACCTTAAGTAATTCCTTCCCTTGAAGAGAATCAAATTCTTCTCTAGCCCTATGAATCCAACAAGACCCTAAACCTATACTACTAGCAGCATTTAACAAATTACCAATAACCAATGAAGCATCTTCCACATAAGTAGGAATATTTTTATCTGCTAAAACTATGATTAATGTAGAAGCATTATAAAATGGGTCAAAATCTTCAGGCAAATTATCTAAAACTTCCTTAGGATAAAAAGACTTGTTCCATTCAGAAAAACGTTTAATAATATCTTTTCTTTGTAATACAAGAATTTTAGGAGATTGAGCATTCATACCTGAAGGTGCATTTACAGCGGCTTCCAAAATAGTGTTTAAATCTTCCCTAGAAACCTGTTTATCATTAAATTTTTTAACACTCCTTCTTGTTTTTAAAACATCAATTGTTGATTGCATATGAAAATACCTCCAGTTCTTTATTATATATTTATCAACACAAAAATAAAATATTTTTCATTCAATGAATATACTTATTTAATCTTTTAATAGCATCATATTTTTCCTTACTATCCAGTTTTGACTGCTTTAATGAATCTTTAATAGTTTCAATAGAATAATCATAAACCTCTTTATCCACAGGATAAGGAAAACCATCCTTACCCCCATGAGCAAAACTATATTTAACAGGATCCTCCCAACTAGCTTCCTTACCATAAACCAAATCACTAATTAATGCAAGCGCCCTAATCTTCTTAGGACCAATACCCTTTAAAGAAATTAACTCTTTATAATCACCAGGTTGTAATTCATAAGCATTTTTTAAAACTTTAAAGTCATGATCACTCAAATCCATATCCAATACTTCATGATGATTAGGCATAGTAAATGATTTCTGTTTTAAAAAACCAGTAGGATCAGATTCATCACTGCCAAAATCAAAATAATCAGACAATAACGTTTGCTTAGGATCTTTTCTTCTGAAATATGTTCTTAAATGTTCAGGATTATCATTAATTAAATCCACACTAATTTTTTGCACTTCTTCACTCTTCTTTGAGGCCATATTCAATGTTTCATCATTCTTCTTATCACACTCAATTGCCGTATGTGGATCTTTTAAGAAATCATCCAAATTACTATTCATCCAATGATATCTTCTCGCATATTTGTTAGATAAATTCATACCTTGTTGTACTACAGCCCATGAACCATTTTCTGTTAAGAAAAAATTATGCTGATATAATGTATAATTATCCTGAATACATGAATTATCAATTTTCGCAGACAATTTAGATGATTTAATAAGATTATCCTTATCTTTTTCTGAAATATTAAAAGTATCTGTAACTTCCATTATTTGTTTAGGTGTTTTTAGGGAATTTTTTCCTTTTCCACCTAATACTGCTATTCCATGTTCCTCAGGATTTAAACTAGCACGTAATGCTCCACAAGTAGTTGTTGTTGTTCCAGAGGAATGCCAATCGAAACCTATGACACATGAAAATCCTTGAAACCAGTACGGATTTGATATTCTATTTAAAAACTCTTCATGACCATATTCTTCAAGTATTACCTCTGTTAATGCTCCAGACAATTTTACCATACGTTTCCACAACCATGGAGGCGTATGATCTGTGTGTAATGGTAAGTTAGTGATTCCTTTTCTTTGCATAAATATAGTTATATTTAAAATCATTATTTAATATAATTGAAATTAATTAATCAATTATATATTTAATCATTTACAAAGAGTTAAACATATTATAAAATAAGTCTATTATATAATAAGGGGTGTATAAATGGATTCAAAAATAATATTAGCAGTACTTATTGTAGCTTTAATAGGTATTGTAGCTGCAACATATCAAGGTGAAACCGGAAATGTTATGAATTCATTAGCTAATGTGGCTACTGAAGATTCACAAGCAGCAGAAAGTGTAACAGACCTTGCAAAAGCAGGCAGTGATGGATCAAATTCAGTGCAGGTGGATGAAAGTATAGTACAACCAGATTCCAGTGTTAATACAAAAGTGGATACAACACCAAAATCATCCAATGACAACCAACATTCACAAACACCTGTATCCAGTAGTTCTTCAAGCAATACTGGAAACACTGAAAGTAATCCTGGAAGCAACAGTAACGGTAATGGTAACAGTGGAAACAACGGAAACAATGGAAACAATGAAAAACCATCAAATACTCCTATAAATACAAATCCACAACAAAATGGTTCTACTAACAACAATCAGAACAATCCAGGCCAACAATCCGGAATCTCTGAAGCTCAAGCAATGTCCATTGCAAAAAATAGTTTACCAAATGGTGTAACCAGTGATTACCAAAAAGTTTCTGAAACTACCATAGATGGTAAAAAATACTATGAAGTAAACCTATACAAAAATGGTGACATTATAGCATATTCAGAGATTGATTCATCAAATGGTAACGTAACTGGTGGAGCTATGAGAGGCGAAGCACCAACAGTTTAAATTTTTTTCCTATTTTTTTGGGAATTGTTCCCAAAAAA
Organism: Methanosphaera sp. ISO3-F5; assembly: GCF_034480035.2. Taxonomy (NCBI): domain Archaea; kingdom Methanobacteriati; phylum Methanobacteriota; class Methanobacteria; order Methanobacteriales; family Methanobacteriaceae; genus Methanosphaera; species Methanosphaera sp. ISO3-F5. The sequence continues at coordinate 486,562 of NZ_CP118753.2, read as the reverse complement.
AACTCACTTTTTTTTACAACAAAATTTTCCAATAAAATCTATATAAATGTTAAGTAAAATAAGTAACAAAAACAATAATATAGAAATAATGATTAATGGAAGATAAATATTTATGGATTTAATTTTATTACAAAGCATATCAGTTATTTTAATAACAGCTGTCATAATCCTATTAATATTTAATAAACTCAAACTACCCTCAATGATTGGTCTTTTTTTAACAGGAATTATTTTAGGACAACTAATTAATTCCACAGATATAATCACAGAAATAGCCGAGTTGGGAGTAATATTCCTTCTATTTATTATAGGATTAGAATTTTCAATAGAAAAATTTTCAGCTATTAAAAAATATGCACTACTTGGAGGTTTATTGCAAGTAGTCCTTACAACTGCAATAGTCACAATATTATCTCTAACTTCAAGCATCCCATGGAATGAAGCAATATTCATAGGTTTTCTTGTATGTTTCAGCAGTACTGCAATTGTTATGAAACTTATACAAAAACTTCATCTGACACATACAATACAAGGAAGAGTAACTCTGGGTATTCTCATATTCCAAGACATAGCAGTTATTGTAGTTTTATTATTAACACCACTTCTTGGTGGTCAAAATATTGATCTGAGTACACTACCATCCACAATTCTGCAATTAATTATCTTAACTGCTATTTTACTTGCAGGAGCGTTATGGATAGTTCCAAGAGCATTACATGAAGCAGCCCATACTAAAAATAGAGATTTGTATATGCTTTTAGTTTTGTTCATATGTCTAGGTACAACATTTTCAACTTCATTCCTAGGAATTTCACCGGAACTAGGAGCATTCATTGCAGGTCTGATTATTTCAAATACAGAGTACAGTCATCAAACATTAGGATACATTCAACCATTTCAAGATGTATTCATGAGCATATTCCTAATATCAATAGGTTTAATGATTAATGTAGAATATTTCATTTACAATATTGTATTAATAATCATTTTAGCAGTAATAGTACTATTAGTAAAATTTATTGCCACATTCATAACAGGTTATGTTCTAAAACTACCTGTACGTACAATCATATCAATTTCAATCCTTTTAAGTCAAATAGGAGAATTTTCATTCGTACTTGCAGGGGAAGGTATGAAATATGGTTTAATAAACACTGAAATGTTCACAACATTTCTGGCAGTGAGTATAATTACAATGTCTGCAACACCATTCTTACAAAAAACTACCCCGAAAATAGTGGAATTATTTAAGAAAATATCCTTTTTCCAGGTAGATGAAGAATTAACACAGATAAAACATGAAGAACATTATGAGGAAGAATTAGAGGATCATGTTATAATAGTAGGTTTTGGTGTAAATGGTAAAAATATGGCTCGAGCATGTGAACATTATAGTATACCATACATAATTGTAGACATGAATCCTCTGATTGTTAAAAAAGAAAAATCGTTAGGTATTCCTATAATATATGGAAATGCTTCTAATGAAAGTGTTCTTAAAGAATTGAAGATTACTTCTGCAAAATGTATAGTTATAGCTACAAATACTTATGATTCTACTCATAAAACTGTTGATTCTGCGCGTAGGTTAAATCCTGATGTTCATATTATTGTCCGTACAAGATATGTTAAAAATGTTGATGAATTATATGAACTTGGTGCTGATGAAGTTATTCCGGAAGAGTTTGAAACCAGTATTGTCATGTTTAGTAGAGTTATGGATTATTATAATAAGGATGTTGATGAAATACTTGATACTATTGATACTTTACGTTCTGATAATTATAATACGTTCAGATGTGTTTCACCTGAAGAGATTACTGCAAAGCTTAATGAAAGAATCACTGATTTGAATGTTGAATCAATATATGTTACCGAAGAAAAACAATTGGATGAATATGACTTTGCTGATTATGATTTAACTGTAACTTCAATCATTCGGAACAATAAGACATTAATCGGATTTAGTCCTAATTTCCCATTAGAAATAGATGATCTTATATTATTTACGGGAAATGAAGAAAATATTGAAAAATTTATAAATCAGGTTTATAGTGAATAAAATATATAAATGAAATGGAATAATCTGAAATAGATTTAATTCCATTCTCTTTTTTTAGAAAAAACAGTTTTATCAGGTTGTAAATGTTATTTTCCTTTATATGTGTTTTCTTCTGAAACTATTTTTATTAGTTCATGTACATGTTCATCATATGCTATTCTGAAACCTACTGCTCCAGGACCTGTTGTTTTAATATTATTTAATGTGTAATCATCATCCTTTCGTCCATTATTTATTATGTACCATATATAATTTTTTTCTATGATGAATAATTGTCCTTCACCTATTTCAAAATCTGTTAAAAAACTGTCTCTTGGATCATAGATTATATCTGCTTTTTTTATTAATTTTTTAAGAAATTTGTTTGGTCTTGGTGCATTATTGAATATTTTTTCAATTTCAGTCATTGCATCGTCTTTTATTTTTCTTTTTTCATTTAATTCTTGTTGTACTTTTTTTTGTGTTTCTTTTTGTCTTTCTAGTGTTTCTGTGATTTCCAGTAATTCTTCTACTTTTGTTACATCTTTTTCTTTGCACATCCATCCATGAGGATTTCCTTCAATGTTCATTATATTTTTAAAGTCTACTGGTTTGTATTTCCGGAAGTATGGTTGAACTAGTTGTTTTTCTTTATCTGTTATTTCTTCATTTAATGCATATAATTTTCCGAATTCTTCATTGTCAATGCATTTAAGCACTAATTTTAATGTTTTTTCAGATCCCACATGAACCACCGTTGGCACCTATTTCGGGTTCTTTGTATGTGTCTCCAGTGTATTCGTTTTCTTCTGAAACTATTTTTATTAGTTCATGGACATGTTCATCATATGGTACTTTGAATCCTATTGCTCCTCCTGCTTCTTCTATTTCGATGTTGTTCATGTTCCAGTTATTTTCTTCTCGTCCATTGTTCATCACGTACCATATGCTGTTTTTCATTATGAGGAAGAGGTGTCCTCCCCCGTAGTAGTTGTTGTCTCTGAAACTGTTTGTTGGGTCATATACGGTTTGTGCTGCTTTTAGTAGGTTTGATAGTTTTTGTTTAGGTCTTTTTCCCATGAAGAATATTTCTTCTAGTTCTAGTTGTGCTTTTTCTTTTTTGCCCCTGTTTTGGTCGAATTCTTTTCTTTGTTGTAGTCTGTCTTGGTCTATTTTGTCTAGTGTTTCTGTTATACCTAGTGTTTCTTCCACTTTTGGTGCGTTTTCTCTTGTGCACATCCAGCCATGTGGGTCTCCTGATATTTCCATTATATCTTCGAATGTTGCAGGTGTGAAGTGTTGCATGTATGGTTTTATTTTTTCAAATTCTTCTTCTGTTATTTCCTTGTTTAATGCGTACAGCATTCCATATTCTGGTGCATGACATTTTTCTATTAGTTTTAATGGTGTTTCTTTGTTCATTTATTTTTACCTTCTACATTGTTATATAAGAGTATTTATAATGTATTTAATTAATAATTAACGATATAGAATTATTGACAATAATATTAATTAAATGATAAGGATTTAGGTATACCAAAAATTTATATAGATTAAACAATATATAAATATATGCACATAAAATTTATGTTATATTATAACAAATAAAAAGAAAATATTTGTTAAAATTGGAAGGTGAACACATTGGATAATGGTACAAAAGATGCTTTAAAATTATTCATTGAACTAATAATAATATTTGCAGCATTATATTACATACCTATTCTTCTAACAGGAGGATAATAATTTTCCACCTCCGAAATCAAATGTATCAAATACAGATATTATTTGAGTAATATAATATAAAAAAATCAAATAAAAAATATTTAACAAAAAAAAAGTTTTATGGAAGACCACTATCTTCTTCCAAATAACTTACTAATCTAAAAAAAAAATTAACTTATTCTAAATCATTTTCAATTTCTTTAATAACTCTTGCTGGAACACCAACAGCTAAAGAATTATCAGGGATATCCTTATTAACAACTGCTCCTGCCCCAATAACAACATTGCTGCCTATAGAAACTCCAGGAAGAATTGTTACATTCCCACCAATCCAAACATCATCCCCAATAACAATAGGAGAAGCTTTTTCTAAATGTTTACGCCTGTCTTTAGGACTTATAGGATGACCAACAGTTGTTATTAAAGTATTTGGACCAATCATAACATCATTTCCCATATGAACTTCAGTTACATCCAATATGGTTAAATTATAATTTGCAAAGAAATTATTTCCAACGAAAATGTTTTTTCCATTATCACAATTAAAAAATCGTTCAATAAGAACATTTTCTCCAACAGAGCCCAACATTGCATTTAATTGCTTTTCACGTTCCTGATTATCTAGAGGGTCAATATTATTATATTTTTGACATTGCATTAATGCATTTTCCTTGATTGCAATAATTACTTCATCATCATAACAATAATCTAAACCTGCTTTTAGTTTTTCTAGTTCTGTCATCATAATAATCATTTCAAAAAAAAAAAGTATTGTTAGCATGAGTATTCATGCCATTATCATTTTATTTGGTTCAATTCGTCCTATCAATTCAGTGAATTCATCATAATGTTCACTCATGAAATCCGATAAGAAATATAGTTTACCATATTTCTCTCCATAAGACTCCACTATATTTAATTCTTTTAATTTAGTAAGGTGATGTTTCACTGTCCTATAATTTAAATTCAATTCTTTTGATAATTGATTTATGTTATATGGTTTTTCCTTAATTTTTTTAATTATTTTAATCCTATTATCCGAACCTTTAGTTCCTAATAAGATCCATTGTATAATCTTTTTCATAGTACCAAGTCCAATAATATTGTTAAAAATATGTTATATATTATTATGCTTTAGAACTATTTAAACATTTTCCATTAAAGTAAAACAAGTTTACTAAAAAGTATTTATATTGAAATTTAGAAATATTAATCCTGGAAAGAAAAAATAAATACAGATGATTTTATGAAAGAAAGAAATTTAATAATTTTAATTGTTGGAATTATCCTCGTAGGTTTATTATTTTTTTCAAATATGAACCAGTTTAGCCTTAATATTCCAGATAACCAGGTGAATGATTCCAATAATAATAATCAAGAGGTACACCAAGAAAGTAATACCCATTACACACAAGATACCAATAATAATAAACCTGTTGAAGAAGTATCAGAAGATACAAAAAACATAAAACCAACTGATTCCTCATCCAAGGGAAACAACACTTAAACTCCCCATTTTATTTTTAAATAGCTCTTTTATCATGTTTTAATTAATTTTATAACAACATGAAAACAATACCATCTAATTTCTTAAAATTGATTAAACACAACTAACAAAGAGTATCATATAATAAGAAAATGAAATGAAAAAATAAATCAATGGAGCATAACAATTATGAAAATATCATACTGGATTGACTACAACTGCCCCTACTGTTATATTGGAATTAACAGATTAAACAAAGCCATAAATGAATTAAAACTAAATGATGTGAAAATGGATATTCATTCCTTTGAATTAGATCCAAATGCACCAACAACTGCCAATACCACAACATTAGAAAGATTTGCAGAGAAATATAATCTAAGCAAAACAGATGCACAAAAAGAAATAGATAAAATTACAAAATGGGCTAATGAAGATAATTTAAACATAAAATACGAGACAACAAAATTTACTAATACCCGTGATGCACACCGTTTAACCAAACTCGCAATACTGAGCAATAACCAAAGTATCATAAATAAATTCAGCAACTTATTATACGAAGCATATTTTGTTGAAAATTTAGAACTAGCTAATAAGGACGTTCTCCTAGATCTCAGTATTAAAGCAGGTTTAGAAAAAGAGGAAGTTCAGAATGTTCTTGATTCTGATAAATTTGATAAAGAAGTAGAACTTGATGAGAGAGTTGCAGTTGATACAGGTATAAGAGGAGTTCCTTACTTCATTTTCAATAATAGACATGCAGTACCTGGAGCATTACCAACCAGCGAATTTATTAATGTTCTTAGAAAAATTAAATTTGAAGAAGATATTGCTAAAGAATATGCTGCTAAACAATGACCCCATCTATCCCCTACATTTTTCCCATCCTTTAATTAACGATGCAAAAACTATTTTTTAATCAAGTATTTTTATTAAAAATTAAATATGGTTGATAGTGATTATACTGGAAGTGTTAATCCTAGTGACGATTATGGAAACACAACTGTGAAGCTCGATGATAAAAGTAGTTAGGGGTCTAGATTATTCGTCCTTCAGAAAGCATTTGTAAGTCTGTTTTTGTTGTGTATCCTTGATTAATTATTAAGGATGCTAATAATACAGTTAGTAATGTTGTTTTTTTAACAGATTCTGTTGTATATTTGTGGAAATGTTTTAAATTTAGTCCTTCTTTAAGGAATTTAAAAAAGTCTTCGATATGGCTTCTTACATATTTAATTCTTTTTCTTTTGATTATGTTTTTACAAAATGAGTTTGCTAATTTTATGAATTTACTTTTATTTTCTTTATCTTTTTTGTTTTGTCTGAAATATTCTAATGGACAGGTTAATGCGTTGTTTAGTTTTTCTATGTTGAAATTAGATTTAGTGAGGATTAATGGTTGTATGTGGTATTTTTTTAAGCCTATTTCATAGTTTTCATAACTATAATATCCTCTATCAGCTAGTATTTTATCATTGTGGTGTAATAAGTGGTGTTTTTTCATTTGTTCTAGTATTTCTGGGAATATTTGACTGTCGTGGGGTGAACCTGGGTGTATTATGAATAAAACAGGCATCATAGTATTGTAATCCAGTACAAAAGTTCCTTTAAAGCCTATATAGAAGCCAATACTTGTTCCATGACCCCATTTTGGATCTTTATTTTCAAGATTTTTCTTGGAAATCTTCTTACTATCAAAATTATAATCAACATCCAATGGAGTTGCATCAAGTAAATAAGTATGTGATTGAACTCTATTATTTCTATTAAGATATCTGAGTATTGTATTGATAGTTTTTTCTATTGTTTGGGCAGAAAAACGTCCAATCAGTTCTGTAACCTGAGAAACTGATAACACAGTTTTAACATTAAAAAAAGATTTAACTTCTGGTTTCCTATTTATCTCATCAATGATGTATGAAACCTTTAAATTAAAAAATTGACTAATAAATATAACTTTTAAAGTAAAATTAAACTTATTCAATGGTTTTATACCATTTGAAGCTATTATTTGTTGGATTCTTCTAGAATCAATAATATTAAATATTTCTTCTAACAAACTAGTATATGGGTTGGAATTATCGAAATTTAAACCTAATAACATTTTTCTTCACTAATAATATGTTTATTAAAGGTTTTATTTAAATATTTCGATAATAAAAACCTTTCATAAAAATCCAAGTAAAAACCAAATGTATTATTTTTAACCAAGATTAATTAAATGTTTAATACTAAAAAATAAGCGTTTATAGGTCGTAAAAATATATTACTTTTCTAGACCCCTAAAAGTAGTTGGACTTTGACGGGTGATTGTCATGTTTCAAGTCTTGAAAATCATGGTAATATAGAATATGGTTCATATACGTTATATGTTAATGGTGAAGCATATACTGCTTCTAATCCATACAAATAATATAATTTAAACCCTATATTTATTTTTTATTTAAAAAAAGATGGTGATTAGTTTATTAATCTAATTTTACAACATTTTTTATTAGGGTAAACTGGATAGGACCTTCTTGATCTACATAGAATCCTGTTTTCATATGATTTGGTACATTTTGTGGTTTTATGCTTTCATGATTTAATACTAGTTCTGCGCCAACATCGCTTTTATGGAATACTTCATAAGGTGCTTCATTTATAGCATTTACCATGAGTTTCATATCTTCATCATTACCTTCATATTCATATGCCCATTCGTCTTCAGATATTTTGAATTCTATTTCATCAACTACTCCAATATCATCATTGATTAACCTGAACTCTATTAGTTTATCATTATATTTACATTCGCAATATTGTACTATTTCACTAACTCCGTCCATAATTAATGCATCTAGTATATTGTTTATTTCCATTAAAATTTCTCCCAAATTATTATTATATGTTACAGTTATGTATGTTATTTAAAATATTAATACTTACTAATTTGGATTTATATGGAATTGAATTTGAATTATTTGTTAAGATTTTCTGCTGATGCTATTTTTTTTTGTTTGAAATGATTACTATTTTAGTTCGCTATACCCTTATATAACGAAGTGAAAGAAAATAATTTAAAAAAAGACCTAAACAAAACATGAAAGAAATACAAAATTAAACAAATACATATATACCATATAATAAAAAAATGTCCTAAAAATAAAATATTAAAGGAATATCCCAAAACCAAACTCAAAAATTCATATTTTCATAAAATTATATTAAAATCAAATAATAACCATACAAAAATAATGCAACAAATATCTGAAAAATATTCAATCAACACACTAATTGAAAACTGTATAAATCATAGATTAAAAATAATTAATTAGAATTATATTAAATATTTTTTTTAGGTGAAAAAAAATGGATTTCATATCTGTATTTTTAATCGCAGTTGCCCTAGCTATGGATGCTTTTAGCGTATCAATTACTAAAGGATTTACACAAAAAGAATTAACCAATACTCAAATATTATGGTATGGTATTTTCTTTGGAGGATTCCAAGCAATAATGCCCCTACTCGGCTATTTTTGTGGAAGCACAATCAGCTCATTCATAGCATTTATTGCACCACTTATTGGTTTCATATTACTTCTAATCATTGGTTTAAACATGATCCGAGAAAGTTTAAGTAATGACGAAGAAGAAATTACTGATAAATTCAGCTTTAAAGAAGTAACTCTTTTAGCAATTGCTACAAGTATTGATGCATTTGCAGTAGGTTTAACATTTGCATTCATTAATACCAACCCACTATTTCCTTCATTCTTAATTGGTATTGTAGCATTCTTATTCAGTATAATTGGAATATATATTGGTAAGAAATTAGGAAACATATTTGGTGATAAATTCCAGATAATCGGAGGAATAATATTAATAATAATAGGTATCAAAATTTTGTTAGGCCTCTAAAAATAAATTATTAAAGAATTCAAAGACTGTAATGTTATAAAAATTAACTATTATTAATAATTATTATCCCTAAATATATTATTAAGAGAAGAAAGAAAAAAAAGAAGATGTATATATGATTAAAATAGAAAATTTAACAAAAATTTACAAACTCAAAGACAGAAACATGATTAAAGCATTAGATGATGTTTCATTTGAAATAAAAGATAATGAAACCTTTGGTATCATGGGAATAAGTGGATCAGGAAAATCTACATTAATGAGAATACTAAGAGGAGTAGAACCCTTCGATGAAGGTACAATTACAATTGATGACATGGTAATTACTCCAAAGACTTATAATAACTACAAAAATGAATTAAAAGAAAAAACAGCAATACACCTCCAAAGATCATTCGGACTATGGTCAAAAACTGCAGTGGAAAATGTTATACACAAATTATACGGTATAAAAACTGGAGATGAAACAACAGCCGACATAAACGATATCAAAGACGAATATATGGAAGAAGCATTAGACATACTGGAAACTGTTGGTTTAAAAGAAAAAGCAAACCATTTTGCCCCAGTTCTTAGTGGTGGAGAAAAACAAAGATTAGTTCTTGCAAGACAACTTGCTAAAAAACCTGAAATATTATTATTAGATGAACCTGCTACAATGAGCAGCCCTAAAAAAAGAAAAGAAGTACTTGATACAATAAAACGAATTCATGAAAAATATGGTACAACAGTCATTATAGTATCTCATCAGCCAGAAATTCAAAGATATATGGCAGATAGAATTATGTTAATGTTTAACGGTAAAGTTAAAAAAATTGGAGAACCTGAGGAAATTATAACTGATTTCTTAAAAGATGAAGAACCAGAATATCCTATTGCAGACATGGACAGAACACAACCAATTATTAAAGTTAAAAATTTAATGAGAGATTTCTACTTATACAAGGGAGGTCACGTATTAACAATCGAAGATATAAATTTTGAAGTCAACAAAGGAGAAATATTATCAATTATTGGTCCAACAGGTTCTGGAAAAACTGAAATATTGCGGATGATAGCTGGTTTTGAAAAAGCTGATGAAGGAAGCATAGAAATTCTTGCCAAGGATGAATGGATAAACATGACAGAATATGGCGAAAACAGGATGAATATACGAAAAAACCTTGGTTTTATGCACCAGGAATTTGCATTAACTCCACATACACCAATTATTGAACAATTAGGATACAAAATTTCACCCAAAACTGATGAAACATACGAACATGCACTTGAAAAAGCTAAAGAATTTGGGTTAAGTGAAGAAGCATTAGATGTTATCTATCAATTAACAGACTTATCAAAAAATGAAGCTATAATTAAATTAGAAAAATTAAACTTAAGTCCTGAAATTCTTAACATATTATTCCCAACAATAGAAGTGGAAAAAATAATAGAATACTCTAAACCAGTATTTGAAGCATTAGATTTACCTTTACCTCTCCTTTCAAGACAGTTCATTGAATTATCTGGTGGTCAAAAAGTCCGAGTTGCAATGGCAACAGTACTTGCATCAAATCCAGACATATTAATTCTTGATGAACCATTCGGAGATTTAGATCCTGTTACATTAAGACAAGTAGCTAATTCATTGAAAAAAATTAATGAAAAACTTGGAACCACAATAATATTAGTTAGTCACACAATGGAATTTGTAAAAGAAGTATCTACGAGAACTATTCTTATAAATAAAGGAAAACTCATTGAAGAAGGAAACCCTGAAGAAGTAACAGATCATTTTATTGAAATGGAAAGTATATAGGTGAAAAGATGTTTGAAAAAATATTAGTTCCAACAGATGGATCAAAATTGGCAGAAAAAGCTGGTTTTGAAGCAGTGAAATTAGCTAAAAAGACTGGTGGAAAAGTAATTGTTACACATATTATTGATCAAGGTTCAACCAGACCTTATGATGAACTGGAAAGTGAAGCCCAACAATATATTAAAACAATTGTAGATTATGCTGTAGAAAATGATGTGGAATGTGAAAGTCAAATAATTTATGGCAGTCCCAAATATGATTTAATGACATTAACCCGAAAGAGTGAAGCTGATAGTATAATGTTAGGAACACATGGAAAAACAGGTATAACCAGTACTTTACTGGGTAGTTTCACACAGAATGTTTTAAAAAACATTAAACTTCCAATAATTTTAATCAAATAGATGTAAATTAACTGATTTAATCAACAAGTTTAATACATCATTTTTTTCTTTTAATTTTTTTTCAGGTACTTCAACATTTAAATAATATTTAATTAATTGCTTTATTACTGTTTCAACATCATCCCATGTCAATAATTGTAATTGAACTTCATCAATTAAGTTAACTATAGAACTAATAAATGATACATTTTCTTTATTGTTATTAAAGTGATAGAATTTGCTGGCATATGCGATTTTATTTGTTTCAGAGGATTGTTCATAGAAATCATCAAATAATATATTAAAACGTGATAAGCGACTTAATACTGTACTCTGATAGTCTATTGACATGAATGTTTGTAGATATAATGCTTTTTTTAATGCATCTCGGATACTTGTAGCTATTAGTTCACCTAATTTTGAGTGTTTACCTGCATTTTCAATATGATTTTCACTATTTTTGTTAGAAATTATTGCTATTCCATCTGTTCCAGTTCCTGTAGCAATAAAATTAGAATATTGACTTTCTATTTTTAAATCTTGGAGGATACTGGATTTTGCTTCAGTAGCAGTTATGGATGCTGTAACTAATGCTCCATCTTCCAAGTTTGCATTTATAATAGTAATGATGTTTATTGTACCAAAATGTGAGAAATAATGATTATTATATTCATAAAAAGATGCTTTATCACCTGCTTTTACAGCATTCTTATCAGCTCCAGCTGTTATGATACTAGTCACTTCTAATTTTTCATATTTTTTTGTTGAAATAGCATAATTATCCATACATGCTGATGTAATAAGACCTGCAGATGTTAGTGGGGATAAATTTAATTTTTGAAATTTATATTCTTGAAAACTGTCAAAGTCACCATTAGCCATCATATTATAATCTTCATCAGAAATACTTTGATTAACAATGTTTTTCATATTATGTTTTAATCCACCATTTAACCAGGATGAAATTAACACATTATTGTCCTGTTTTAAATTAAGAATTAAAGCATCATCTTTCTTTATTATTTTAAAAAAATTAGTTTCGAATATTTCTTCAGAATAATTAGTAGTCATAGAAACACCATAATAAGAAAAATAGTCCTTAGCGGAGTCGAACCGCTGTCACAAGATCCAGAGTCTCGTAGGATTGCCACTACCCTAAAGGACTATGAGAAAAATAATACATATTAATATATCTTCAAATAACTATTTAAAGTTTTTTAGTAAAAAAAAAAATTTTTTGAAAATAAAATTTTAAACATCCAAAATTAAGAAAAAAGAAAAAAAACTTAAGGAATATTTAAATAAAAATTAATATAATTTAATTTATAGGTGTAAATAATTAAAAATAGTCTAAAAATCATTGAAAAGTATAAATAATAAGAAAACATAAAATAGATAACAAATAATAGAAATAACTGAAAAAGTGAAGGACAATGAATGGTAATAGAGGATTGTTAATAGGTAGAATGCAACCTGTTCATAAAGGTCACATAAATGTAATTAAGGATACTCTTGAAGAAGTCGATGAATTAATAATAGGTATAGGTAGTGCCGATAAAAGTCATACAAATTCTAACCCATTCACAGGTGGTGAAAGAATATTAATGCTTACAAAAGCATTAAGAGAATCTAACATTGATCCATCACGATACTATATTATACCATTAGAAGATATTTCTTGTAATTCACTATGGGTAGGGCATGTAAAAATGTTAACACCCCCATTTAACAAAGTATATTCAGGAAATAGTTTAGTACAACAATTATTTGAAGAAGAAAACATTAAAGTTATTCAGCCACCCTTATTTAATAGAACAGAATATTCCGGTACAGAAGTAAGAAAAAGAATACTGAATAACACAAATTGGGAAGAACTAGTACCACCAGCAGTTGTTAAAGTAATTAATGAAATAAAAGGAACCCAACGTATACATAAATTAAATCAAAAAGAAATAAGTGAATTAATATAAACATGAGAGTTGTTTAAAATGGGATTTATACGAGATAGTATTCATGGTGACTTGCATTTAACCGATTTTGAATTAAAAATTATTGATACTGTTGAAATGCAAAGACTAAGAAGAATAAAACAATTAGGTTTCACAAACTTAGTGTATCCTGGTGCTAATCATACACGTTTTGAACATTCTATAGGAACATTATACTTAGCAAACAAAGTAGGACAAACATTAGGATTAGACAATGAAGTAATATCATTACTACGAGTATGTGGATTATTACATGATATAGGACATTCACCATTTTCACACGTATCAGAAAAAGCATTAAAACACAAACATGAATATGTGACCAAAGAAATAATAGCAAATTCAAGCATCACCGATATTATTGAAGAACAATTTGATGTAAAACTTATAAACAATATTGTTGATGGAAAAACAAAATTTGGTAAGATAATATCTGGAGATTTAGATGTAGATCGAATGGACTACTTAGCAAGAGATTCCTATTATACTGGTGTTGCATATGGCGTAATAGATACTGAACGATTAATATACAGTTTAACATATAATGAAGACAAACTTGTACTTACACCAAAAGGAGTTCAAGCAGCTGAATCAACATTACTTGCAAGATATTTTATGTATCCTACAGTATACCAACATCATACAACAAGAATTGTCAATAGTATGTTCAAAGTGTCATTGTCACGATTATTAGAAGATGGAACTGTTACTGAGGAAGAATTAAGGTATTTGGATGATGGTGATTTAATAAATATTACTAGAAATACAAAAGGATTACCAGAACAAACTATGAAAAATTTAGATACTCGACAGTTATATAAGAAAACAGATACTATAAACTTAGCCCAATTCAATGATCCATCAGCAATAGTAGAAATGGATGAAAAATATTTAACAGAAGCAGAAGAAGAAATAGCTAAGAAATTAGATATAAAACCTGAAGAAGTTATAATAGATATGCCAGAAGAATTATCTTATAAAAAAATGAATGTTCAAGTAGAAACATCAGATGGATTGAAACCTTTAACCGAAGTTTCAACAATAATTGATTCATTGAAAAAAGCTCAGTATAATTATGCTGATTTAGCATTATTTATGTCACCAAAAAATAAAGAAAAAGCAATATCAAAAAATATTAAATTAGAAGATTATATAACCTTACCTAATTAATATTTAACTATTTTTTTTATTATGTTAACAAATGAAAACATCAATAAAACATGACATTTTGTAATATCATCTCCCCTTAAATATTAAAATATAAGTTATTTTTAGTATATTTGCAATGTAAATTGATAACCAAATATTTTAAAAAGTTAACAAAGACATCAAATATGTTAACTAAATAATTTTATCAAAACATATATTAAAAAAAGTTTACAAATAGTTAAATAAGATTAACAAAACGTTTTAAGTTTGTTAACAATTATGGAGCATATAAAATCAGAGTATATGTTATGATGGAAAAAAAAGTTAATTGTTAACAAAAGTTAACTTTATGTAAATAGAGTAAATAGAACGTAAGTAGGATATAAAGTATTAAAAATAGATCTAAAAATATAATGTTAACAAAATGTTAACAATAATTTTAGTGATAACATATGATAACAAGATGTTTTAAAAATAAAAAGTTATGTTAATATTATAAAACATTTTGAAAACATTTGTTAACAACATTTATATAGTAGTACTCACAAACTTAGTTACAAGAAAGAAATGTTAACAAGATGTTAACTAAAAAAATATTTATAAAAAAGGTAACTAGATTGAGTACAGATAGAACAAAGGTTCACAGATACAATATAATATCAGTATACTTTAAAAGATAAATAATTGTTAACAAATTGTTAACATACCATTTCCTGTTAACAAAAAGTAAAACATATGTTAACACTATTTTTTAATATAATTAATTTAGCTAATGGTGAATTATTATGACATCTGGTCAAGCTACTGCACGAATTAAAAATATTGAAGAATGGCATAAGTTTAAAAAAAATGCTGAAACTAAAGGAATTAAAATTGGTGAAGCATTAGAAAGTATATTAGTAGCATATAATGAAGATAAGTTAATAGACATTAACGAATATGAAATATTAAAACAGGAAATTACTACTTTAAAAGAAAAGATAGAAATAGACGAAAATAAGTTACATGATATACAAGAAAAAAATAATATTTTAGATAAAGAAGTAGCAGACCTAAATAATAAGATTTCACTATTAAATAATGAAAATAAAATATTAAAGTCAAATAATTCTGATATCAAAAATAAGTTAAATGAGTCAGAACAAGCAAATAAAAAAATTACTGAAGAAAATAATCAACTAAAAATTATAAAAAATAATAAAGAAAACACTGATTCAAAATTACATGAAACCTTAGAAAAAATAGAACAACTAGAAAAAGAGAACAAAAAACTAGAAGATCAAAATAAAACAATTGAAGAAAACAATCACAAACTAACCGAAGAAAACATAAAATTAAAAGGAAACTCTGATATACCTCTAAGAGAAAAAGAATTACTTCAAAAACAGTACGATAACTTAGAAGAGTTATATGAAAATTTAAAAAATGAAAATACTGTTTTAAATGAATCATTGAAAACATTAACAGAAGAATTAAAACAACAACAAAAAGACACTAGAACAGCAAGAAGTGATTATAAACATATAGTAGAAAATTTAAACAAATTACATGAAGAATTCAATGATGTTCAAAATGAAAATAAAAAGTACAATGTTATGTTCGCAGAAATCAAAAAGATGTCAATAATGGAACGTATTCTTGGTAAATATCCTGAAGATATTAAAGAATTAAAATCTTAATAAAAATAAAGGGGTTTAAATGTTAATTATCTAGGATGATAATTAGGACTTTCATTAGTTATGGTTATATCATGTGGATGACTTTCAGACATACCATTAGGAGTAATATGAACTAATTCTGCTTTTTCATGCATTTCCTTTATAGAAGAAGCTCCAACATAACCCATTGAAGATTTTAAACCTCCCATTAGTTGATAAACTATTTGACTAGCTTCTCCTTTATATGGAACAACTCCTTCTATTCCTTCAGGTACTAATTTAGTAGAATTCATATTACTACTACCTGATTGGAAGTATCTGTCTTTACCAGCACCTACTCCCCCAGTCATAGCTCCTAGAGAACCCATTCCCCTATATTGTTTGTATTTTCTACCATTTCTAATAGTCATTTCACCAGGAGATTCAGTGGTACCAGCTAATAAACTACCTACCATTACAACATTTGCACCAACAGCTAAAGCTTTAGCTATATCCCCAGAATATCTTAATCCACCATCAGCAATAACAGGAACATCATAATCTGAAGCAACATCTGCTACACTACTTACAGCACTTAATTGTGGTACTCCTACCCCGGCAACAATACGTGTTGTACAAATAGAACCTGGACCTATACCTACTTTTATACCATTAATTTCAGCTTTTAGAATATCTTCTGCAGCTTTTGCAGTTGCAATATTTCCTAGAAGAATATCTGATTCTACATTTTTATTCATTTCACGTACTGATTCTATAATATCTGTTTTATGTCCGTGAGCACTGTCAATTGCTATAAGATCTGCTCCAGCATCACTTAATGCCATTGCTCTATCCATGTCAAAGGGTCCACATGCTGCAGCAACTAAGTATCTTCCTTTTTTATCACGAACAGCGTTAGGATATTTTTTTCTTTCAAGGATATCTTTCATTGTAACAATACCAACTAGTTCATTGTTATCTGCAACTACTGGTAATCTTTCAACTTTGTTTTCGTATGCTAAATCCAATGCAGATTCTAAATCAGTATTTTCAGTTATAGTTACTACGTTATGTGTCATAGCTTCTTGAATCTTACGATTCATATGTTTTCCTTGTAATGGTTTGATATCTCTTCTACTGATAATACCAATAACTATATTATTTTCATTGACTACTGGTAATCCACTTACTCCTTCCATATCCATAATTTCTTGAGCATCTGATACAGTTTCTTCGGGAGATATGGTTATTACTTCTTTAACTGTTAGTTCATTAGCATATTTTACTTTTTTAACTTCTTTTACTTCTTGTTCTATAGTTAAGTTTCTATGAATTACTCCAAGTCCACCTTGTCTTGCTAGTGAAATTGCCATGTCAGATTCTGTTACTGTATCCATAGCAGAACTAATTACTGGTATGTTTAAATCAAAATTGGTAGATACTTTGGTTTGTAATGTTACATCTTTAGGTTCTATGCTGGATAAACCTGGTTTTATTAGAAAATCATCAAATGTATAAGTATCTTCTGCTTTGGTTAATTTGTCTGTAAATTTATTCATTATAATACCCCTTTATTTATTATAATTTTAAACATTTTTTTATAAAATTTTATATTAGTATTATTTTTATTTTAAATCCTAATTAAATATTATCTTTTAAATCCTGAACTAATTCTCGGTTGATGGTTCCATTATTTCTGTCCCCTTGAGTACATACACAACCTCTTACTCCCATGATATCACAGCCTATTTTTTTAAGCATTGCTACATCATTTTTGTTTACGGAACCTGCTAATGCAACTTTTAATCCATAGTTATGACTTGTATTAACAAAGTTTTGTAATTGTTCGGTAGTCATATGATCAGTTAATCTGTGACCATCTTTAATGTAAGTATCTAACATAGCTAAGTCTGAACCACTATCTTTCGCTACTTTTGGTATGAACTCTGGTTCTATTGAGCCTGTTTTGTATGCATCTGCATATCCGCATGCTACAACAGTAATTGAAGAATCATATTCTTTGATTGTTTTAACAACTGCTTTCATAACTTCTAATGCTTCTTCATATGTTTTTGTACCATATAATCCTACTTTAACATAATTTGAACCTGATACAGCACTTCCGAGTGCTGCAAGAGATACTGTTCCTGGTTTATATGGTACATCACCTATGGTAGTACTAACAATTATATTATTATTTGCATAGTTACTTATTTCTTTGATTATCCATGGAAAGTTTGCTCCTAGTGAACCTTCTTTTGGATTTTTTACATCTAGAATATCTGCTCCACCCATTGTTGCTTCTTTTGCTTCATCTAGATTTATTGCACTTACTAATAATTGCATATAATCACTCTGAAATAAATATAATTAAAAAAAAAAATAAGTTTATGAATTAAAATACTTTTAATTCTTTTAATAATTTGTCTCGTTCTTTTTTGAGACTGTCTATTTTTTCTTTGTTTTCATCTTTGTTTTCTTTTTCAAGCATTGTTATTGTATTTGTTATAGCTTCCAGATTTAATTCTAAAGGACTTATAACCATAATATATTCCTCCTAAAATGATTTAACATTTTTTGTTACTGGTAATTTTCTTAACCATCCAATGTCACTTTGATATAGCATACGTATGTCTTCGACGTTACAACGCATCATTGCTAATCGTTCAATTCCTAAACCAAATGCTGCTACTTGAGTTTTTATTCCTAACGGTTCAAGTACTTCTGGCCTGAACATTCCGGATCCTCCTAATTCCATCCAACTTTTCTTTTCTGGAACATATATTTCTGATTCTACTGATAAATATGTGTATGGGAAGTAAGCTGGCCTGAATCTTACTTTGAAACCTAATTTTCTATAGAATTCTTTGAGAATACCTAAGAGATTTTTAAAGCTCATATCTTCTCCGGCAACTATACCTTCTACTTGATGGAATTCTGGCAAGTGTTTGTAGTCTAATGTTTCACGTCTAAATACTCTTCCTACTGAAAACATTTTAAGAGGAGGTTGATGTTCTGATAAGTATCTTACTGATAGACCTGTTGTATGGGTTCTTAAAACCATTTGTTTTGCGATTTCCACATCCCATTTGTATTGCCATCCAGTACTTCCAGTATTTCCACCACATTCGTGTTCTATTTTTGTTTTTTCTACTAATTCTTGATTTGGTAAGTCTGCAATTGGTGGGTTATTCACGTAGAATGTATCTTGCATTTCTCTTGCGGCGTGGTCTTGTGGTTGGAATAACATGTCAAAATTCCAAAATGCTGATTCTAGAATTGTTCCTTTTGCTTCATCAAATCCCATGTCTATGAAGATACTTCTTATTTCTTCTATTGTTTGTTGTAATGGATGAATTTTACCTGGAAAAGTGTTTGGAGCAGATGCGTTAATATCATATCCTCGGTAATGTAGATTTTTCCATGACCCAGTTTTTAGTTGTTCGTGTGTTAATTGTGTTGCTTCTTCTTGAATAGTTACTCCTTTATCTAGTATTTGTTTACCTAAGTCATTTAATTTAAAATTAAATTCTTGTGAAGTTTTGATATCAAACAATTCTTTTCTTTTTTTGAATTCTTGTCTGACTTTATCATATTCCCCTGGTATTTTGTCACTAGCAACCTCTTTTGCTTCGTTTATGAATTTTAGGAATTTTACTTGAGGTAGTTCTTCAATATTTGTGGTTTTACCTTCTTCTGTTAAAGATAATTTTCCATCTTTCATTCGAACCCATCTATGTCGCATCATTACTCCTATAGAAAAGTTCATTTGTTGTTTTGTTACACCAGATTTTTCTATGATTTCATCTATTGTGGCTTCGTCTTTTTCTTGTTCTGAAAATTCTTGTAAAGCTTTAAGGATTCTGTGTTCTGGTAAGCCTTGGTTTACATAGTCTTTTCCTTCTTCAGATAATTTTATTTGATCTGTTGATTTTTTATCTACAGTTATAATATCTTTACTGGATAACATTCCTGCAGCACTAGTTACTGCTTTTAGAGGCATGTTTTCATTTTTAGCTATTTCTTCAGGAGTTATTTCAGTATTTTTTGATAATTCTTTAAGTAATTTTTTTTCGTAAAGATGTAATTCGTTTATTATTTTATCTAACATTAATTTTCATCTCCTATTCTTAGTATAAACCTGTTTTTGAGTATTTGTCAACTAAACCTACAAATAATGAAGCTGCTGTGAAGTCTGCTGTTGTTCCTGGATTGTATTTATTTTCTCTTAAATATTTATCGAAAGTTGTTATTTCTTCAAATCTTTCTGGTGTGGCTATTTCTGTGTTTTCGAGTATTTCTTTTGCTCTTTGAGTAACGTCTTTTGCTACTTCTTCCCCATACTTCCTATTTATTAGTGTATCTGGAACTTTTGATAGTAGTGTTAAATAAGTTTCTAGTGTAACATCATTTTTTGAGTATTGTTGTTCATATTTACAGTATGTTGGATAACCAATTTCTGATATTATGGGTAAACCATTTATTAGTTCGTATGATATTTTATCATATTTTGATGATAATTTGAATAAATCATATAAGTTAATATTATTATTTATTATGTCATCTATTGTGTTTTTATTATTTACATCATACTTCGTGGTTTTATTATCTAATCCGCCTGGTTGAGCTAGTATTATGGCTTTAGTTAATGCTACCGCATCTTCTGACCGTGTATTCTTCATGATTATATCAACCATTTTTGGCAGATTGTATATAGATTCTTCATGTTCTAATGCACCACAACCAGCAGATATTGGTATTAATAACATTGATATGCCTAGATTAGTGTTTGTGTTAACTAATTTTTTAGTAGTTCTGATTGACTGTAGTATTGCATCACCTATTTGAATTTTATCTAATAAATTTGGATAATATTTTGATGCATTGTATGCTACTATTTCTAGACTTTCTCTTAGAACTGTTCCGCTGATTAAGAAATCTTCATAAATCATATCATTAAAATCTTGTGTTCTATGCACATTTCCTGGTTTTGGATAGGCACTTACTTCTAGTAATGTTGCTATTTCACCTAGTTGTGCTATGTTTCTAGAATTTAATATCATTTAATCTCCTTGTTGTAGTGTTTAATAATTATATATTAAAGAAAGGTAATTATTTAGTATATATAAATTTATATTTTTAATTGGTTATTAAGTTATGGAAAAAAAGATGTGGGTAATGATTATTCTATACCAAGTAATTGAGGTACAAAATAACTAATTATCATATCAGCACCGGCTCGTTTAATGCTAAGTAATGTTTCATCAAGTAAGTCTTCAGTTATGTATCCTTTTTCTATTCCTGCAGTAATCATAGAATATTCTCCACTTACCTGATATGCTATTGTAGGCATTTTAAATTGTTGTTTTACTTCTCTTAATACATCAAGATATGCTAAAGCAGGTTTAACTATTATAGCATCTGCTCCTTCCTGAACATCTAAACTCACTTCTCTTAGTGCTTCGTTAAAGTTAGCTGGGTCCATTTGATATGATTTTCTGTCTCCGAAGCTAGGTGTTGAATCTGCCGCATCCCTAAATGGTGCGTAGTATGTTGATGCATATTTAGCAGCGTAGGAAAATATTGGAGTATTAATATAATCGTATGTATCAAGAGCTTCCCTTATTGCTTTTACTCGTCCATCCATCATGTCACTTGGAGCTATTACATCCACACCTGCCTCAGCATAGCTTATGGCTATTTTTGAAAGATAGTATAATGTTTCATCGTTTTGTACATATTGATTGTTTATTATTCCACAATGTCCATGGTTTGTGTATTCACACATACAAACATCACCTAGAACTACAAGATTTGTCTGATCTTTTAATCCTCGAATAGTTTGTTGAATTATACCTTTTGAATCATATGCGCTACTAGCATATTCATCTTTATGATCTGGTATTCCAAAGAGAATAGTTGATGTTAAACCACTATCTTCGAGCAGTCCTGCAAATTCTATAGCATCGTTTACAGAATACCTGTATTGGCCGGGCATGGTTGGAATTTCTTCTGGTTCACCATCTTTAGCTGATTCTTTAATATAAATAGGATATATTAAATCTTCTATCCCAACGTTAGTTTCTCTAAACATTGCCCTTATACGTTCATCTGTTCTCATTCTTCTCATTCTTATATTAGGAAACATATTTTTCTAGCCACCTTAATTTTTTAAACATAAAAAATCATATATTACTTGAGCTGCATTAATACTGGTTGAATCACCTATTGTATCTGCAGAAACTTCAACTACATCCAATCCAACAATATCTTTCTGTGCTAGAACGCCAATTATCTGTTGTAATTCAAAAGGATTAATACCACATGGTGCTGGCGTACCAACTGATGGAGCATATGCTGGATCGAGCACATCAATATCTACTGTAACATATATTGGAGTATTAATTTTCTCCAAATGTTTAATTACTGTTGTAAAGTCATATTTAATATCATAATTTGTATAATATGAAATGTTGTCTTGTTTTTTAACATAATCAAATTCTTCTTTTTCTGCTGATCTTATTCCTAATTGTATTATTTCTTTAGGATTTAATTCATGAATTCGTCTTAAAACTGTTGCATGAGAATATTTTTCTCCAAGATACTCATTTCTCATATCAAAATGTGCATCTAAATGTACTATGGTTAGTTCATGAAAAAGATTTTCATCATAATCATGAATAGCTTGTATAACCCCATTTGTTACTGTATGTTCTCCACCTATCATGATAGGTTTAAGCCCCATATTAAGAAGAGATAAAACAGTATCTGTTATCATCATATGCGTACTTTCATAATCACCATAATTTACAGTCACATCTCCTATATCATAATTAGTAACTGTTAAGGAAGTGTTAAACTTTAAGTTAAATGATTCAAAGTTATATGATGCTTCTCTTACTGCTTTTGGACCATATCTTGCACCAGATTTGTAGCTAGTTGTACTATCGAATGCAACTCCAAAAATAGCATACCCTGATTCTATCTCTTCATTTTCAGGAATTTCAGTTGAAAAAGCAAATTTATTCATATTTTCTGTATAAAAAAACATTTTAGATAATCTCGTGTAATATATTGAAAATAATAAAAAATATTATTCATTTAATATATATTTTAGATTTTTAAATAATTAAATTTTGGGAGTGACTAAAAAATAAATTATAATAACTTATCTATTGGTTAAAATGATTGTTTTAAATGTTTGAATACTGATTATAATCTTAGTTATGTATTTAATAAAAAAAGGTATTGAGAAAAAGGACTTTTAATGAGATTAAAAGTCGAATAATGTTGTTTGTTTATATTTTTTTGTTTTAGGTTTTTCTTCATCTTGTTTATCTGAATTGTTATTTTTTGGAATATTCTTTTCTTTTTTTGTAGATGTATCTGTATTTTTAATGTTTTGCTTTGATTTAGATTGTTTTGACTGTTTTGACTGTTTTGGAGTTATAATTTCATCTAATTTTTCTGTGTTAACCAGTACTTTTTCTTCAGATGTTTTTTGTTTTTTTGTTTTTTCTTGTTCTTTTTTCTGTTTCTGAATCTCTTTCTCTTCTTGTTCTTGTTGTTTTTTAAGCATTTTAATACGATTTTTTTCTATCGATGCAGGTATTTTTCTGGAACGGAACAGTTTAACTTCATCATCTTCTAGTTTAAAATATTCTTTTAAGTCATATGCCCGTTCATTATCTTCGAATAATATTTCATAGAATGGTATGTGTTTTTCTAATTCTTTTGGTGAAGTATGCAGTTTAGGAGACATTTTATTAGTTACTGCTTCTACTAAATTTTTTCTTTTCCTACTTTTTGACATTTTTTGGAATACGGTGGAACCAGAATATCTGGCAAATTTTTTATATGTTTGTTTTTTACTAGCAGCAACACCTCTACCCATAAACAAGAATGCATATTTCCAGTAAGTATAATTTTGTGTTCTGAATGCTCTTCCAAGGTTTAAATCTGCTAAAGCAATCATTTCATAAGCTTTAGCTATTTCATCAACTCGTTCATATTCTTTTGGAATGTTTTCTGCTATGAATTCTATCAACATTGATGGTTGTGCATCAACCCTCATAGCCTCTTTTACATGTTCTGGGTTTTTACTTTTTAGTACTGTTCTAACAGTATCAAATATGTTTTGTTCTCCGTCTTTTTTTGATATTACGTTAATACTGTCCATCGTAATGTTTTTCTCTGAATCAACTATTGCTTCAAGACTTGTAATAGCTGAACGTAAATCACCATTGCTTTGTTTGCTTAAAGCTTTTAATGCTTCAGGATCATATTGAATATCTTCCTGTGCACATATTCTTTTTAGTTGTGCATTAATAGTGTTTGAATGAACTTTTGAGAATTTTATGGCTTGACATTTTGTTTTTATTGAAGTTAATCTTTTACTGTATGGGTCGTTTGCCATCATAATTAATGGTTGTTTGGTGTTTTTTATTGTTTCATTAATTGCTCTTACTCCACCAGAATCGTCACGTCCGTTTATACCATCAACTTCATCCATAATTAATAATTTATAACCTTCTTGGAACAGACTTCTTGTTTGTGATGCTTCGCCTATGCTTCTTTTTAGGATGTCATATGATCTTTTATCACTAGCATTTACTTCTATCGTTTCAGAAAAATATTCTTTTCCAACTAAATGTGCCATTGTTGTTTTTCCAACACCTGGAGGACCCATTAATAATAATGGTTTTTGAACAATGCCTTTTGTCCAATTTTTTGCCCATACTTCTATTTCTGCTTTTATTTTAGCATTTCCAAGTACGTCACCCAATGTTTTAGGTGAATATTTTTCTACCCATTTCAATTTAATGCAACCTTATTTAACTAATAAAAATTTACTTATTAAAGCTTCAAGTTGGAGTCTTGGATTTGCTCCTTCCCTAATTCTATAATCACATTCACTCATATATTCCATTATTTTTACAAAGTTTTCTTCATCTATTAATCCTGCTGAAGACATTTCAGTTACTTCTTGATATAGTTGTGTAATTAAGTCATCACCACTTATTCCTTCTACTATTAATATGTCCCTTAGTAAATCTCGTGCTCCTGTAAAGTCTTTATCTAATGCTTTGTTTATGATTTTTCTAACATCTTTTGGTTTTGCTCTACTTATTACCTCATATACTGCATCTTCTGTTATTTTATTGTCTTGTGTTGTTGATGCTTGCAATATATTTATAGAACGTCTCATGTCTCCCTGAGTAAAGTAGACTATGTTTTCTAATGCGGATTGTTCTGCTTCTATTCCTTCTTGTTCTGATATGTATTGTAATCTGTTTATTATTTGAAATGCTTTTATTGGTGAAAATCGGAATATTGCACATCTTGATTGAATTGGATCTATTATTTTGGATGAATAATTACATGATAGGATAAATGATGATGTTTTTGTGTACATTTCCATTTCTCGGCGTAATGCTTGTTGTGCATCTTTAGTCATGTTATCAACTTCATCCAAGAATATTATTCTGAATGGTGATCCTACTGCTTTTAATTTACAAAAACTTTTTATTTCGTTTCTTACAGTATCTATTCCCCTAGCATCTGATGCGTTTAGTTCTAGAAAGTTTTGTTGCCAATATTCGCCCAGTAAACTTTTAGCTAATGCAAGGGCACATGTTGTTTTTCCTACCCCTGCAGAGCCTGTGAACATTATGTTCGGCATTGAATTTTCATCTACATATCTTTTTAGTCTAGTCACTATTTGTTCTTGTCCTACTACATCATCTAATGTTTGTGGCCTATATTTTTCTACCCATGGAATATTCATTGTTTCACCTAAATGTTAATGTCATATTATAAGTTTAATTATTAATATTAATAATATTGTTAGTGTGATTACAAATCCTATTATCATACCAACAATATTATATGATTTCATTTTAATCAGAACTATAGATTTAGTAATTGTTTTTTCTTTTGTTCAAATTCTTCTTCTGTGATTATACCATCCGTTTTTAGTTCATAGTATCTTCTTATTTGATATACAGGGTCAAATTCTTCGGATGTTCCCGTATTGTCAACATTTTGTTTTGCTTGTTGATTTACCTTATTTATGTTATTATTAACATCATCTTTTAGTTGTGTTATTTCCTGATTTAATTCTGTTTTTGTATTGTTGATTTTTTGAGGTGTTGCTTGTGGTTCTTCTGGCTGTTCTACTGTATCTTTAATATTTTTTGCTGTTGGTTGTGTTATTTCTTTATTTTCTGGAGGTTGTTGTGTTTTTTGGAGTTTTTCATTGCTGTTTTCATTATCTTCGGATGGTTTTTCTTCAATTACTTCTTCTTCTATATCCTCTTCAAGAATTAGTTCGTCATCTTCAAATGCATCTAATTCTTCAAAGTCATCTAATTCTTCAAAGTCATCTATTTCATCAAACTCATCAAACTCATCATAATCATTGATTTCTTCTATTTCCTGTTTTTTCTGAGTTTTGGTTGTTTCAGGTTGTTTTTCTTCTATTTCTTCATCTATTAATAGAATTTCTTCATCGTCTTCTTCATCAATAAATTCTTCTTCGTCAAGAACAGTTTCTAAATCGTTTGTTTTTTCTGTTTTTTTATCAATGAATTCGTTAATATTATTTGGATTATTTATTGGTGTTGCTGGTTCTTCTTTTTCTTCAGATATAACGAATCTTTTACTTAAAAATCCTTTGATTTTGTTGGTTGTATCTTTAATTCCTTGTTTAGACTCAACTTCTTCTTCAAATTCATCTAATTCATCATAGTTATTATTTGTTTTGTTTTGAATTTTTGGAGCATCTGTTTTAGAATCGATTAATTGTTTTTTTTCCTGATTTTTTAAATTAAGTACTGATTTATAAAAAGCTTCCAATTCATCATCATTATTGTCTACTCCTGCAAGGATGTATTTTTTTTGTCCTAAACCTATTTCTAGTTTTGGTTCTTGGAAAAAATTTCCTGGATCATAACTTAGATAACTTATTGATGATATTGATTCTATAATAGGATATTCGTTATCATATGATTCTAAAATAATTTTATGTGATTCTAATCTGGCGGAAGCTTTTCCGTAATCGTTGACTTTAACTATTCCTACTCCTTCACCTTTTGCTATAAATGATTCCATTTCTGGTTTAATTTCTGTTTTACTAAATAAAGACATAATTTTACACCCATTCTTTTTTTATTATTTGTACTGGTTTATTGTTTTCAATTATTATTGTCATCATATCTTCGGCATATACTGTGTTTTCAAATATTTCTTTAGCTTCGTCTTCCAAAGTTTTTGAATTTGTATAACGATTCGATAAATGAGTTAATATTAATTGTTCTACATTTGCATTTTTAGCTATTTTTGCTGCGTCTGCAGCTATAGTGTGTCCATTTTCGATTGCTTTATCTTGATATTCTTTGGCAAAAGTTGCTTCATGTATCAAAACTTTAACATCTTTAGCAAAGTAAATCATTTGTTCTTGAGGTATTGTATCTCCACTATATACTAGTTTAACTCCTTCTCGTGGTGGTCCTAATACTTGTTCTGGAAGTATTTCTTTTCCATTTAGGGTAATTGGGATTCCTGCCTGTAATTTCCCAAATAACGGTCCTGGAGGAATTCCCAGTTCTATGGCTTTTGGTCTTAAAAATTTAGGTTGCTTGATTTCTTCTATTTTATATGCATAATTTGTTATTGTGTGTTTCATTTTCATTGCTTTTATTAAGAAATTGTTTTGTTGATATATTATTTCATCATCTTGTGTTATTTCATGTACTACTATTTCATATGCAATTGTGAAGAAACCTAATTTTTTAATATGTTCAATTAATTCTATTATTCCTGGTGGTCCATAAATGTTTAATGGCCTGGTTCTTCCACGAAATGCTAGTGATTGTATAATTCCTGGCAAGCCTAGTATGTGATCACCATGTAAGTGTGTGATATAAATATCATCTATTTTCATAGGACTTACTTGTGCATCCATTATTTGTTTTTGAGTTCCTTCTCCACAATCAAATAATACTGTTCTATCATAAACTTTTAATACAATAGACGTGTGATTACGGGTTTTGGTAGGAATAGCTGATGCAGTTCCTAAAAAAGTTAATTCTATTATATTAATACCTCATAAATATTTTTTTTATTAATGAAACAATAAAATTCAATATATTATTATATTTATATTTCCTATTTTAAATAGAATATTTTTTGATTAACGTGTAACATATATTTTATTAAATGAAAAAAAAAAAAATTCAGAAAAAATGGTTACTTTTACTAAAAAAATGGAATTGATGATAACATGACAATATTTAGTGATAACAGGATTATCGAGAATATATATGATGATATTGGATTTGAGGACATTACTACAAATAGTCTTGTTCCTGAAAATAAATGGGCTCAAGCGGAAATATTATGTAAAGAAGATGGTGTTCTTGCAGGAATGGATGTAGCTCATTATATTATAAATGAATTTGGTTTGAATATTAGCAGTACTTTTTTTGATGGTGATGATATTCGTAAGGGCGATGTTATTCTTGAATTTGAAGGTAAGGCACGGGATGTCCTTATGGTTGAAAGAAGTATATTGAATTATATGATGCATTTAAGTGGTATTGCTACTGTTGTAAGGAAAACCTGTGAAAAAGTGAAGGAAATAAATCCTAATGTGAGAGTAGCATGTACGCGTAAAACTACGCCTGGTCTTCAAAAACTTGAGAAAAAAGCAGTTGAAATAGGTGGAGGAGATACTCATCGTTTTAAGTTAGATGATTGTGTTTTAATTAAGGATAATCACATCCAAGTTGTCGGAGGAGTTATTGAATCTATTGAGTTAGCTAAGGAAAATGTTAGTTTTACTAAAAAGATTGAGATTGAAGTTGAAAATGAAGAAGATGCTGTTCGAGCTAGTATGTTTGGAGCAGATATTGTTATGTTAGATAATATGACTCCTGATGAAATTGAATCTGTTTTAAATACTTTGAAAGAGCGTAGATTAAGAGAAGATGTTTTAATAGAGGTTAGTGGTGGTATTAATCCAGATAATATTGAGGAATATGCTAAGCTTGATGTTGATGTTATTTCCAGTGGTTTTATTACAAACAGTGCAAAATCTCTTGATTTGAGTTTGAATATTTTATAAACTTTTTGAAATATTTTCTTTAGTGGTATTTTCATTAAATTCATATCTTCTTTATTTTAGGAAAAGAAGTGTTTTTTACCTATATTTCTTTAACTTTTTTTTAAAAAAAATAATATTAAAATTAAGTAAATTAAATAGTCATTTCATAAGAATCAGTACAGTTAAGAGAAACATATGAAAAATTAATCATAAAAGTAATTAAATTAACATTACATTTATTAATAAAAAATAACATAATTAATAACAGTGAATGATTTTAATAATATAAAAAAAAATTAATGTGATTATTATGGCAGAATTTGAAGAAATAAATGAAGAAATCGAAGAAACTGAAGTAGAAAACTTCGAAAACGAAGAAAATTTAGAAGAAAACGAAGAATACCTAAGTGAAGACGATGAAAAACTCCCATTCGCAAAAGCAGAAGTTGTACGTCTAATGAAACAACACTTAGACGATGACAAAATGATAAGAGAAAGAGTAAAAGTAGAAATGAACAAATTCTTAGGTGACGTACTCGCAAATGTATGCAAACAATTAAATGATTATCCTTACTCAACAGTAGAATACGAAATGCTCAAAGAATCAACATACCCATACACAAACATAGAAAGAATCAACGAAGAAAAAATCAGAATACTAAAACATTTAGATGCAATTAAAGCAGATTGTGATGCATTAAGTATGGATGTAAAAGCAACTCTGAAAATAAACGATAAACCAAACCAAGAAGAAGACGACGAAGACCTATTCTAACCTTCCATTTTCACCACCACAGTTACTTTTTTTTAAATATTGAGTGTTGGCATGAATTCGTTTTTGTAATACTTTTTTATGTGGATGAAACTTTTTTTTTGGTATGATTGTTACTTATGTATATATAATATTGTTAAATATTACTTACCAAGACCCCCTTGATTACTTACCAGCTGCTCTTGGATTAAACTTATATACATTTTATTCTATAATTTATATTATCGAAGTCATAGAATTGTTATTTTATGAAATTCTTTTCTTGATTTTTCGGTTTTAAAGTTAATGGAGTGAAATAAGCAGTATTAATTATTATGATAGATGAAAATTGTATATATTTAACTCAAAGTACTCTTATTAGAGGTCTTTCTAAGAAACAATTCAATGTTTTAGTGGATATTTCATTGAAATTAAATGATTTACGAAATTGTTCTATAAAAACTACTAAATTAGATAAATGTGCTGATGATAAACATTTTAAACAGTTGAATTTCAAATCAATAATCACTAAAGTTAAAACTGAATTCAGTAAAGATTATTCACTTATTCAAGCCCATATAGCAAATAATGTTATTAAAAAGCATGTTGAATCTTTTAATTCCTATGTGGCATTAACAAATAAAAGCATCGATAATGAATATAAACGACCATTAAATAAACCTAAACGGAGAGATAACAGTTTACATAATATTATAATACCGCGGGAGTCAATAACTTCTTCCAAGAAAAAATTGGCACAGGGTTACATTGAATTACCCTTAAGCAGAGAATATAAAAAAGAGTTAAAATCCAAAGATTGCAGACCACGTATTAGAATTCCTGAAAATATACGTGATAAAAAGATTATACAAGTAGAAATTATACCCCTAAAGAATGGACAAACGTTTAAAGCCAATTTCACATACCAAATGAAAAAAGAGTCCCTAAATTTAGATGAAAGTAAAATGATGGGTATTGATTTGGGTGTTAATAATTTTGCAAGTATTGTTACAAGTGAAGGGACCCCATATCTTGTGGGCGGGCGATTTTTAAAAAATCAAATAGCCTTCAAATGCAAAAAAACAGCACAATACCAATCAATACTAAACAAACAGGGACTAAAAACATCCAAACGAATACAAAAAATAAACACCAAATTTAAAGCAATACAAAACAACTTCCTAGATCACACAACCAAATTCATAATAGAAACATGCAAAAAACAAGACATAGGAACCATAATACTCGGATACAACAAAAACTTCCAATACGAAACAGATATGGGAAAAAAACAAAACCAAATATTCACACAAATAGCTTTCAAAAAATTCATAAACAAACTAAAAACACAATGCCAAAAATACGACATCAAACTAATTATTACCGAAGAATCCTACACAAGCAAAAGCAGTTTCCTAGACAACGACATACTACCAACCTACAAAACAAACGAAGAAAAAAAAGAGGAATATAAATTTAAAGGAAAACGAATAAAAAGAGGACTCTATAAAACAAGCACCGGAACATTAATAAATGCAGATATCAACGCAGCATGTAACATCATACGTAAAAGTAAGCAGAACTTCCCCAAGGAACGACTGTATAAGTGGGCACGGACTGCCCCAGGGAAAATCAAAAAAATACAAGACTATTTTCAAAAATAAACAATAAAAGAAAAGGGTATTGTTACATTTGATTTGAACAAAGACATAATGCTGGTTATCATTTTGAAAAAAAAGGTTAATATTTTTTCGAGTATTACTTTTTTTCTCTTGAAACTAATTTATGCCAAGTCTCATATTTTAATCTACATAATAAAATTATAAGGATTAAAAGAATGAACATTAACATTAAAATGATGCCCATTTCAATAGGCGGAGTAATATTAGGATTAACAGCAATGGGCAATTTATTCTACGATTATTTTATGTATAGTAGGGAAATATGCGATTTAATTTCAACTTTCCTTTTCATATTAGTACTGATAAAATTAGTAAAATATCCCAATACGTTTAAAGAAGATTTAAACAATCCAATTTTAGCAAGTATTATCGCTACATTATCGATGACATTAATGTTGTATTCAAATTATCTTTACTTTTACATCGGTAGTTATTCCATGTTATTATGGGTTATTGCCATCATGTTACATATCTTCTTCGTTATAAATTATATTGTGAAATTTTTTTATAAATTAGATACTAGTGATTTTACTGCGGGTTCATTTGTAGTATTTGCAGGAATACAAATGATAGCCATTACAGCACCAACATTTAATCAAGAATTTATTGGAACGATATGTTTCTGGATAAGCTTTATACTAGTACTGTTAGTATTTCTAATAGTAACTTATAGATACATTAAAATTCCAGTTAATAATCAGACAAAACCAATTATAGGAGTTTATGCAGCCCCATTTAGTTTATGTAGTGTAGGATACCTTTCATCAGTCGCTCCAAATAATTTAATCATGGTTATGGGTTTTTATATTATGACTAAAATTTTGTACATAATAGTTTTAGAAAAATTTATTGAATATAGACATTTTCCATTTTACCCAACATATGCTGCTTATACATTTCCTATTGTAATTAATACAATAACGACTCTTCAAACTATAGAGTTCTTAAAAAATAATGGAATTAATTTATGGTTTATGCAATATGAATTAATGATAGAAATGATAATTGCAATATTATTAGTAACATATATACTAATACAGTTCTTAATGAACATTTTTGAATTACGAAAAAAAATAGATTAAAAAAAAATGATTTAAATAAATTCTACTAACTCATCTATACTTTTCCTATCAGTACCACGAGGCTCAGCGTTAGGATAACCCAAAGGAGTTAATAAAACAGGCTCATAATCATCAGACAAACCAAGCAATTCAGATAATGGATCTTTATTAAAAGCAGCAATATAACAAGTACCTAAACCAAGTTCAGTTGCTTCAAGTATAATATGATCCATGACAATAGTAGCATCAATATCAGAAATATTCTTTCCATCCCACCTAGTCCATGCATCACTAGGTTTTGAAACAACAGCAATAATATAAGGTGCTTCAGTAAACCAATCCCATTTACCAACAAGTTTTAATTCATCTTCATGCTTTTTAGTATCAATAACAAAAATTTTAAAAGCTTGAGCATTAACTCCAGTTGGAGCTATTTGTGCTGCTCTAAGAACTTTATCTAATTTCTCCTTCTCAATTTCTTTATCAAGATAACCTCTTACACTATATCTTTCTTCCATTACATCCAATACAGTCATTATTCCACCTCTTCTTGATCGATTGTTGTGAAACCAGTTTGTAATTTTTCCGCTTCCTCTTGAGTTAATAATTCCTTATCTGCATCATCATCATCAATTATACTGTTACCGAAAGGATCCTCAAGTATGAGTATAGTACTGTATTCACCAATTTTAATTTTTGCTAATGAATCTATAATATTAAGTGCATTTTCTTGAACTGATGGTTCTATTTCATTGCCTTCTAATTTTATAGCTCTAACTACAGCACTCTCAAAACGGTTCAATATACCTTCCACATTAGAAACATAACCCTGAGATTTTGGACCCGGTTCTACTTTTAAACCTAAATCAGGAAGTGTTACTGTAGCTGTTTGAGATTTTGCAACCCTCGTATTTAGTTTCGTATCATCTATTTTTAATGTATATCTTACAGGATCATTATGTTCTAAGGATATACTGTCTGATGATTGATAACCACATTCTTTACAAGATACTGCAGATTCTAATATGTCCCCGAAGTAAGGTATGTTATCTGTTCTGTTTGTTACTTCTAGTGTTTTTTCTCCACCACATACTGGACAATCTGAATACATTACTTCTTTTGTAAAATTTATATTATCTTCACTCATAATAATCATTTATTAATTTTTTATTTCTTAACATTTATCAAAGATTAAATTTTTGGTTTATCAATTACAAGATTATGTTCTGTTAATTCTTGTATGATTTTATCTAAACTTTCTTTATCTGGTGCAGATATATGATGACTATGTTGATTATTTGATAATTCATATAATTTAGTTAATGAATCTTTTTGTTTTGAATCAGAATTTATATGTTCAATAAAATCATTAGAATTATATTCTTCATCATATTCATCTATTTTACGAACTAATGGTTCTTTAAAATCAGGTATATAATAAGATATATCAGTAATTTTTCCACCATGTTTCGTGATAATCTGACGTTCAAGCTCAATTTTATCTATTCCATGTTGTAAAAAAACTTCAGTAGATACTTCATTAATAATTTGTAATATCTTTTTTAATGTATTTTCCATAGAATTATTATTAATAACCGGTATGGATAGAGAGTTAGCTTTTCGAATTAAATCATCATTAATTATACGATTTTCTCTGAAATAATCCAATTGAGCTCCACCACGTTTAATAGCTATTGCTCTTGAAATGAATCGTTCTTGATGTGCTTCTTTGTCTGCAGTGAGAATAAAAAAGTATACATTAGCATCATTTTTAAATTGATCTAAATTTATGAGACCAGGAACTAGGTGAACACCTTCAATAACAATTGAATCTTTATCTTTAATTGAACGTTTAATTACTTTTTCTACGGCAGGGATTACAAAAGATGCATGTTCTTCAAATCCTGCTTCTATAAGTTTTTCTTCATTTTCATAGTTTATTTTATCTCTTAAAGTAGTGTATGCATCGTATGATGATTTGTGTAATGCAGGTGCATAATCTGAGCCGATAATTCCACGAACAATTTCACGTATAAAATCTGTTTCAATCAGATATTTTATATTCAATTTTTTTGATATTTCTGAGGCTATTGTGGATTTTCCTATACCTGAAGCAGATCCGATTAAAATTACATATGGTTTCATCATGATTCACCAAAAAAATAGTTGTTTAACAAAAAAAGAAAATAGAAGTATAAAAATTAGTGTAGTTATAATATTTCTACATCTACTTTTTTACCTTTGATTTTAGGGAGTGTTATTGTTAACTCATTGTCTTCAAATGAAGCTTTGACTTCTTTCATATCTACTTCAACAGGTAATGGTATGATGTTTTTAGTTTTTCCGAAACATCTTTCTCTTCTTAATACTTTTACATCTTCTTCGTCTTCTAAGTAGTCTGGGAAGTCTATTTCGATTTCGATTGAATCGGTTGACATTTTGATAGATATATCATCTTTAGAAACTTTAGGAACATCTAATTTAATTACTAAATCTTGTTCATATTCTAACAAGTCAACTGCTGGTTTATTTGCTTTGTATTCTTCTAATGTTTTATTCCATTCTGATTGTCTGGATTTTAATGTAGTTACGACATCATTAAACATTTTTTCAATACTGTTAGCTTCTTCAGCGTTTTCATTTCCATATTCTTTGTATTCACAGTTTGTTTTTTCTTCAGTTTCTTCTTCAGAAGTTTCAGTTGATTCATTTACTGTATCTTCAACGGTTTCTTGAGTAGTTGTTGTTTTTTCTTCAGTTTCTGTTGTTATATCGATATTTTCGTCTTTTTTATCTTCTTTTGATTTGATGTTTACTTTATTCATAAATATCATCCCTGTTTTTTTAGTGAACTAAATATATTTTAAGTTTATATAATTAATGATATATTAATAAATTATTTAAAAGTTTCTAAATAAAAGTTTGGAGTAATAAAAAAAAATTTTTAAGAAGAGATTATTCCTGTTTTCTATGTCTTCTTCTTAAATTATATTCAGTAAATTGATCTTCTTGAGCAAATTCCTTACCCATTGATTGTATTAACTCTTTAATTTCATCCATTTTACTTAAATCATTGATACTTGTTTCAAATATAGGATCTTCTATTTTTTCAGCATATTCATTAATTACTGATTTATCTGTTAACAAATCGGTTTTATTAAATAAACAAATCATTGGAGTTTCAAACACTTTTTTAATTTCACAATATAATAAATACTGATTTTCCATTAAAAATCCTGAAGTTTCTGATGGATCAAAAATATATATGATGATATTTCCCAAATGTTCCAATGCAGCTATAGCATTTAATTCAATTTCATTCATGTCATTGATTGAACGATCAAGTAACCCTGGTGTATCAATTATCTGATATTGTCTATATAACATTTCATAATTACCTATTTGTAATCCTTGTGTTGTGAATGGATAATTAGCAACTTTTGGACTAGCATCAGTTATATTATTTAACAATGTTGATTTTCCGACGTTTGGGAAACCTGCAATAACTACTCGAACTGCATTGAAGTTAATATTTGGCATATGTTTAAGTTCTCGTTTGGCAAAATCTAGGAAATCCAGTTCATCCCCTATTCTTTTTACTACTGAAACAATTCTACCATATGCTTCTTTTCGTATAGGTATTGCACTTAGTGAATCAGATTTTCGAATTTTATTAGTATATTGGGATTCTATTTGTTTAAGTATGCCTAATGCCCAGAATACTGCACCTAATGAATGTTTATATTGATCTACACCGACTACTATGTCAATATAATCTTGATAAAATTCAGGTAATTCTTCAATAATTGGAGTTTCAGTAACAATACGATTAAATGTACTGTTGATTACTTCACATGCTGTTTGAACTCTTACTTCTTCAATTCTCATACCTTTGACACGTGGATGTAATTTTGAACTTCTGACCTTTGAAGCTGCTTTACTTGCCCTGTTAAATGCTTTATCTATTATTTCATCAGGTGTTGGTATGTTTGGTAATTTCATTTAATACCCCCTTATTCTTCAAATATTTGTGCTTGAAATGCATACAATTTTGTATTTTCATCTTTCCATGATTCTGAGGATAATCCTGCTTTGTAACATAAATTTTCAAGATAAGTTACTGTATCCCATTTTTGTTCGATTGGTACTTGAGGTAATAGTAATCCTCTATGATATGAGTTTTCTATAATTAATCCATCACGACCGATTTCTATTAGGGAAATATAATCTGTATAATTTTGTATTTCAATTAATTGTGGTTTAGTAAGTACGCTTAGTTCTAGTTTAATCTTATCAAATTCTTGTAAGGATACTGGGTTAAATCTGGGATCATCAAATGCTGCTGAGATAGAAACATCCAACAATCCTTCTATTAATGAATAATAAGGTTCTGGATAACCTATGCATCCTCTTAAGTTTGAGTTTAAGGATAATGTGACAAAAACTCCTAATTTTTCTTGAAAAATTTTTGGTAAATCATTTGGTAGAGCATACTCTTCGCCTTTTAAATAACTTACAATATTTTCCCTAGCTATTTTTAGAAGTAATTGTCCTTCTTCTGGAGTAAGTATATTATTTGACATTATTGTACTCCACCAACTGTTGCTCTGCTTACTCTTATGTGTGGTCCTCCATCACCTACAGGGACTGTTTGACCGTCTTTTCCACAGAATCCAACACTTAGATTAAAGTCTGAACCTACACCTGTGATGTTATTTAATATATCTAATGTAGTTCCTGATAATGAAACATCACGTAAATGATCTCCCAATTCTCCTTTTTCTATATTGTAAGCTTCAACAGCATTAAATTGGAATATGCCTTTACCAGTATCTACTTGTCCTCCACGAGAGCCTTTTAGATAAATTCCATTTGGTAAATCTTCTATTAATTCTTCAAAAGAGGATTCACCAGGTTTAATATATGTATTACTCATCCTCACTAATGGTTTGTTACTAACAGAAGATCTTGCATTTCCACTTGATACACCATCACCTACTTTTGATGCTGTTTCACGTGAACTTAATACTGATTTAAATACACCATTTTCAACAAGTGTTGTTTTTTCTGATTTTGTTCCTTCCACATCATATGGATAATAACCAAAACCTGTTTCTATTGATGCATCATCTATAACTGTAACCAAGTCTGATCCAATTTTTTGTCCTAACCTTCCTTTAAGAATGGAATCATTTTGAAGTATTATATCTGCTTCTGATGCATGTCCTAATGCTTCATGAATAAATACGCCTGCGAGTTCTGGATCAAGAATTACTGGAAAATCTCCAGAGGGTGGAGTTTTTGCATCAAGGAGACTTATCGCTTTATCAGATATGCCTGTAGCAAATGATTCTAAATCCGCATTTTTAATTATTTCAAACCCCTGTACTCCTCCTAAACTTTTATGTCCTATTTGCATTACTTCACCATTAGATGCTACTGAATTCATAGACAAGACTGTTCTATTATTATCACTTAGAATATTTGTTCCTTCTGAACTAATTATTAAATCAGATGATTGTGATTCAGATAATGATACATTGGTACTTTGAATTTGGTCTCTTTGAGCAATTTTATGAAGTTCTTTCATAGTACTTATTTTATCTTCTATAGTTACGTCTTCTATTTTTATTTTTGCTTTTGATTTAACTATGTCTTCTTCTGGGTTTGTTGAAGTTAATTTTACATCACTTTTAAGTTGATTTGCTATGGTGGTAGCATTTTCTGCGACTTGTTCTACTTTTTCTATATCACTAGTGAATGCTGATCCCCATGCTCCATTTTGCAGTACTCTGATTCCTATTGCATAATTTATGCCTGTATCTACATTATCTATTTTTCCATCTTTGAGTACTATTGAGTTATTTACTGAATTTTTTACTCTGATATCTGCATATTCTACTTTTGATTCAAGTTTTCTTATTATTTTTTGGAAGTAGTCGACATCAATGCCTGTAGTCATATTGTATCCTCCTTGTATTTTTTTTTAGAATGATAATTATTAAATTAATTTTAAAAAAAATAGTTTTTTTATTTTTATCTGTAATATGTTATGTTTAACATAGTAATTATAGTTTAAAAAAATAGAAGTAATAATAATATTACATTGAAGTAATAACGTATTAAAAGTGGTGAAGAAAAGTATGATATTAAACAATATCATAAAAAAAAGTAAATTGAGAATTTTATAATTTCTCCAGTAATGTTTTTCGTGCATCAGCAACTGTTAAAGGATAACCAGACTCTTTAAAAGTAATATTATCCTCTTTTTCAAGCATTTCAAAAATCTGTCCTACCCAAGGTAATCTTAAATCTGCTTGTTCAATAACTTCCTTATCACTAAATACCTCTCTACAATTTCCCTGTTTTAATATTTTTCCTTTTCTTAAAACATTTATATTATCAGAGTACATAGGTACTAAATCAACATCATGAGTAGAAACTATAATAGTCATACCTTCAGCATTTAAGTCATATAATAATTGCATAATAGCTGAAGCTCCATTTGGATCTAATCCACTTGTTGGTTCATCTAAAACCATTACTTTAGGTCTCATTGACAGTATCCCTGCAATAGCTACACGTTTTTTCTGACCCCCACTTAAATGATGAGGTGCTTTTTGTGCATATTCTGACATCCCAACAACTTCTAATGCTTCTTCAACTCGTTGTTTTACTTCTGCTTCATCAAGACCCATATTCATTGGACCAAAAGCAACATCTTCAAACACTGTTGGTGCAAATAATTGATCATCAGGATTTTGGAATACCACACCAACTTTTGCCCTTGCTTCAAGTAAACTTTTTTTATCATATTTTAATGTTTTACCTTCAATAATTATTTCACCAGAAGTAGGTTCGATAATACCATTAAAATGTAAGAAAAAAGTACTCTTTCCAGCACCATTCGGACCTAAAATTGAAATCATTTGCCCTTCTTCTACTTTAAAATCTATACCTTTAATAGCTTGTGTACCATCAGGATAATTGTAATGTAAATCTTTAACTTCTAATATTGCTACCATAACTTAATCTCCTATTATATTAAATTGTATATAAATTCATTGAACCAAAGTAAAGGATTCCTAGTATAACTATTACTATAAATATAATTATTAATATCCAATGTAATATAGGTATATCTTTAATAGAATCCCCATCACGAATCATATTTAACTGTCCATTGTATCCCCTGGAAGCAAGAGCTTTATAAGAAATTTCCCCCTGTTCCCAAGTTCTAATAAATACCATTCCTGCCAATGAAGCTAGACAATTCATCCAGCTCATATAACTATGATATCCTAACCTAGTTTTTTGAGAGTTATACATTGTACTTGTTACATCCAAGAACAAGAAAATGTATCTGTACATTAATATAGCCAAATCTGTTAATATTGTTGGTACATGTAAGTCATGGAAAACAGCAAATATACGATTCATAGGAGTAGTTAAAATTAAAAATCCTAATGCTGCTACACCACCAAGAACTCTAAAGAATACTAATAATGCCTGATTAATCCCACCCTTAGTTAATCCTATGCCAAATAATCCTAAATCCCATATATGAGGGCCAGTACCTAAAAATGCTAAAAATATTCCAGATAAAACTGCAAAACCTATAGGTATTGCCATGAATGTTGCATAAAATGTAACTGGAATCTTGGCTTTAAATATGATTAAAAATGAACATAGTAAAAATATTAAGAAAGGCACTATTGGAGACCCAGAAACTAAATTTAAAAGTATTGCTGCAATTGCAAAGATTACTTTAGAATAAATATTTGTATTCGTTAGTTCATTATGCATAGTATGATGATCTAACGTATCTTCAAAAATCGACATTTTTCACCACTCAAAAAAAAATTTAAAAAAGAATATTATGTTAAATTAATAACATAACTATTGTTGTTTTTTTGCTTTTTTTCCGCCATACCAATAGCCAAATATAAATCCAATAATAATAGCACCAATAGCTGCTTGTAGACAGAATAAAAGACTTTCTATTTCACCACTAGGTGGTTCCCATAAAGGTGCTGCCCATACTTTATAGTTAGGGTTATTTTGTTCAATATATTGTCCACCTTGATCGTCGGATCCACCAAAGTAACCATCATCTTCACCGTGACCGTTGAAGATAATTAATGGAGCAACTATTAAGATTGCTACTATTATTAATATACCAATATTTTTCCAATCCATTTTAATTAGCTCCTGCTTCTTGTTCACTAATTACACCTAATTTTACAAGAATATCTGGTCTTGCATCTTGGATGTAGTTGTAAATAACCATTGTTAATAGACCTTCTGCTATAGCTAAAGGTATTTGAGTTAATGCAAATATACCTAAGAATGCTACAAATGTTGATCCCATATTTGCTCCTGGGAAAGCTAATGCTAATTCTACAGAAGTTGCTACGTAGGTCATTAAATCTGCTACAAATGCTGTAAAGAATATTGAAATTGGTGCAGATAAATTCATTTTTCTAAGTGCTACCCAAACTACGTAACCACATACTGGACCTACAATACCCATTGAGAAAATGTTTGCTCCGAGTGTTGTTAATCCACCATGTGCTAATAATATAGCTTGGAATAATAATACTATTACTGATAATACTGCGGTTACTGCCGGACCAAAGAATACTGTACCTAAACCATTTCCACATGGGTGGGAACAACTTCCACTTACGGATGGCATTTTTAATGATGATAAGATAAACATAAATGCCCCTGAAAGTGCAAGTAATGGTAATGCATCATCATTCTCAGCAGTTGCTTTTTTTATTTGCATTATACCATAAATTACAACTATTGCAGAGATAATGAACCATATGGCACACCACATTGGTGGTAAGTAACCTTCCATTATGTGCATGTTTTATTTTCCTCCATATCATAAAAACTTATTAAATTAAAAAATATATTTCATTATCAAATGTCTTTTCATTCTTTAACAAAATAATGATTATTATTATATAGACTATATTATTTAAATATGTTGATAATGATTTAATTAAACTTTAATCATTTATAAAATTATACATATTTAGGTTAACTTAAATATAATTATGTAATTAAAATTGAAAAAATTAATAAAAAAAAGAATTAACAAACGATTCTGAAAATCACTTTTAAAAAATAAAAAATCAAAAAAAATATTAATAGAAAATATTGCATAAAAAAAAGTAGGTAATACACTATCTTAAAAACAATAATAACGATAGAAAAAAATCAATAAAAAAAACAAAATAATTATGTATTACCATACAGCGAAAAATGATTAAACTAGTAATAATAAATTAAAATAAAATTATAAAAAAATACTAGCCCATAAAGAAATAAAATAATATTAGATTGTAAAAATAAAGGTGTAAATATGATAGTAAAAAATAAAATTATCCTAGCACTTGATGTAGAAGAAGAAAAAAAAGCATTTTCAATACTAGAAAACACTACAAAATATTTAGATACCATAAAAATAGGATATCCAATTACACTAGCTTTAGGACCACAAATAATAACAACAATAAAAGAAAACTTTGATGTGAAAATAATAGCAGATTTTAAAGTAGCAGATATTGACGCAACAAACGAAAAGATAGTAAGAAATACTATAAATTATGGGGCCGATTCTATCATAGTACATGGTTTCACAGGAGAAGATAGTGTGATTGCATGTAAAAATGCTGCAGAAAAATTAGGTAAAGAAATATTCTTATTAACAGAAATGTCACATCCAGGAGCTGAAAGATTCTTAAAACCAGTCTCATTAGAAATAGCCCAAATGGGAGTAGAACTAGGAATCAGAAATTATGTTGCTCCTGCAACAAAATTAGACCGATTAGAAAAAATAAGAAAAATAGTTGGAAAAGATTCATTCATTATTTCACCAGGAGTAGGTGTTCAAGGAGGAGAAGCAAAAGAAACTTTACAATATGCTGATGCAGCCATTATTGGCCGAAGCATTTATAATTCAGATTCTCCACAAGAAACTCTAAAAAACATTATTCAAACAATTATTTAACTTATTTGAAAATTCATAACCCAAATCAAATAAATAGAAATATATTATTGTCACAGGTTCAA
The DNA here is from genome assembly GCF_034480035.2 of Methanosphaera sp. ISO3-F5. Lineage (NCBI taxonomy): Archaea > Methanobacteriati > Methanobacteriota > Methanobacteria > Methanobacteriales > Methanobacteriaceae > Methanosphaera > Methanosphaera sp. ISO3-F5. The sequence goes on along the minus strand of NZ_CP118753.2, from coordinate 443,767 downwards.
AGTATAATTCAATTCCAAAGAATAAATTAGGATAAAAAACATGAATTAAACCCAATACTGATAATATAAGTACGGTTATTTTAGCAACATACCTATATTTAAGTAATTTATGAACAAAAGTTAAATTAAAACCTTTTTCTTCTTTTTCATCAACAAAATCATTAGCTTTTTCATCGAAATACATTGCAAGAATACAAACAAACAAACAAGGCCAACTTAAATGAGGAAATCCAATTAAAATCAGAATTAATATGAAAAGAACTGCTGAAATAATATGATTTAAACTATCAACCTTATTAGCCAAAGCAGTACCTATAAGAATACTTAAGAATATACAAGCAGCATCCACACAATTAACAGATAAATAAACAGTACATATAACACACAGAATACCAGAAATTACTGCCAATATTAAATTATCCTTTTCATCCATCAAATCATCAGATGTTTTCATAAAATATCCTGATAAAGCAAAAAGAATAGCATTAATTATCAATAGCTATCACCCATTTATTTTATCTAACGCGCTTGCAACAATTAAGGGGAACAATACTGTTGCATCACCCACCACTGTAACAAGATTAGAACCTTTTTTAGCTTTAGCCCAAGATTTAGCTTCTTCTAATGGTGCTCCACTTAAACTACCACCCTCACTTCTATCCAATGTAATTTGAATACCGGCATCTATTCCACCCGTAAGTATGTTAGAAGCCAGAGCGTAATGTTTAGGTAATCCTCCACCAAGCATGCATGCTGTTACTTTTTTACAGCCATATACAAAATCAGACAAATAAGCCATATCCCCAACTGCACTTATAGTAAAATCATTATCTTGACAATAAATCCATAATTGTAATCCAATCATACAATCAATTAAACCCGGAGCAAAAATAGGCACATTATTTTTTGCAGCAGTTGCAATGAAAGAATTATCATCATCAACCAATAGCCCAATTTCATAGATAAACTTTTGAATAGAAATAGTATCATACTTTTCATTAATCTTAGCAAAAATTTTATGTATTTCCTCTTCAAAAACTTCAAAATCCTCAGACTTAGTATAAATATCAGCTATACGGCCCATCCCATTATCTTGAAGTACTTCATCATCTTCCCCAGTACTAATATAATGTCTTCCACCAAATGATTCTACTAAATCATGGGTTAAATTTGCTCCACTAGAAATTATCAAATCAACATAACCCATATCTACCAGATCACGTACTACTTTTCTTAAACCTCCTGGAATCATTGGCCCAGCTAAGCTTAAAAATATTTTTGTATCTTCATCTTTTATAGAATCCGCTAACAGTTTTGTTGCATGAGAAATTCTTCCAGCACCCAAAACTCCTGATTCATCTAATTGTTCCATAAAATCTGAAATTGTCATGTTATTTGTAATTTCTATATGTTTAACTTTCATAAAAAAAAATCTCCAAAAAAATAACTTATAAAAAAAAATTAAAATTAATTAGTAAAACTTACTAATCTACGTAAAACATCAGTAAAAGTAACCATACCAGTTATTTTTTCATTTTCATCTAATAAAATTAACATAGAAACATCATTTTGATATAAAGTACCCATACTATGCATCAAAGTATTTGTTTCTTTAGCAATAGCAACATCTTCATCAATGAAATCTTTTACTTTAGCTTCAAACTTGTTTTCAGCAACCATTTTAATAACATCAGAATATTTAACTATTCCTTTAATTTCATCATCCACAATTACTGGTATTCCCTTAATATTGTGTTCAATCATCAGTTTAGTTACTTCTGTTAATGATTCATCATAACCTATAGAACAGGTTATTGGAGTAGCCAAATCTTTAACTTGAACATTAGGTATACTTAATATACCCTCTGTTTTGAGTAATAATGCATTATCAACATCATCTCTTCCAATAATTGTTCCAAAAACTGTTAAGTTGTTTACAGGAGTTGGACCTATTTTAATCTTATTATCTAAATCTAATTGTTTAATATCCCCCAGTACTGTGATTGTTGCTTCACATGCACCTGGACGTAAGATATTAGTAAATTCAATTTTGTTAACTGATATGTCAGATACAGCCTGATCATTTACAAATATAGGAACATGTATTTCACAAGGATCATTTTCTATGTTTAATGTATGATAAGCATCAAGTGTAGGCTTATAACCACCCCTTGGACCAGGAACTCCTTGAACTAAACCTAAACTCCGTAATGATTGCATTTGATTCCTGATAGTACCCGCATTTCTTCCCATCAAATCGGCTATACTTTCACATTTTACAGAGGTACATTTAGATTTTCTATATAAATTAATTAAACTTTGTAATATCTCTTTTTGTACTGAAGTAAGCATAGCTACCACCTTTATAAATCTTTTGAGATTATGTGAAAAATTAACATATGTTCTCTTAAAAAAAACTCTGTATATTATGTTTATATTTGAGATATAATAAAAAGGTTATGATAAATAATGATAAATTCATTTATTTCAAAAAATATAATATTAATTAACTAGAAAAATACTTCCATATAAATAGTAATCAAAAAAATAATTTGATATGGTAAATTAACAAATGATTATAACAATTCAATTTTAGGTGCAATAATGAGTTTTATAGAAGTTAAAAATGTTACAAAGAATTTTGATAACACTCCCGTATTAAAAAATATTAATTTAGAAATAAATGAAGGAGAAGTGTTAGGAGTTCTTGGAAGAAGTGGTTCAGGTAAGTCTGTGTTACTTAATATGTTAAGAGGGATACCAGAATACCAGCCAGATGAAGGAGAAATTTTTTACAATATATCAATATGTCCTGAATGTGAACATGTAGATGTTCCTTCAAAAGCAAATACTCCATGTTCTTGTGGGGGAAGATTAAAAGAACAAAAAATTAACTTATGGAAAAGTACTCGTTCTGAATTTGCTGCAATAAAAAGACGAATTTCTATCATGTTACAGAGAACTTTTGCATTATACGAAGAAGAAACCGTTATAGAAAATATAATGAAATCATTCGAAGATCAACGAGATCCAGACAATATCAATAAGGCAATAGAATTACTAAAAATGACTAGGATGGAACATCGAACAACACATATTGCTCGTGATTTAAGTGGTGGAGAAAAACAAAGAATTGTACTTGCAAGACAATTAGCAAAAAATCCAATGCTATTCCTAGCAGATGAACCAACAGGAACATTGGATCCAAAAACTGCTACATTGTTACATAATGCTTTATTAAGTGGAGTTAAAGATAAAAATATTACAATGATTATCAACTCACACTGGCCAGAAGTAATAGAAGACTTATCTGATCGGGTTATATGGCTAGAAAATGGAGAAATAAAAGAAGAAGGAAATCCATCAGAGATAGTAGCAGAATTTGTTGAAGAAATACCATTGCCACCAAAACATGAAGCAGTAGCTATAGGTGATCCATTAATTAAAATGACTGACTTAAAAAAATATTATTTCTCTGTATCAAGAGGAGTAGTTAAATCAGTGGATGGAGTAACATTAACCATTAATGAAGGTGAAATAGCAAGTATAGTAGGTTTAAGTGGTGCTGGAAAAACAACACTTTCCAAAGTAATTGCAGGATTAGTTGAACCTAGTGATAGAGAAATAGAAGTTAGACTAGGTGAGGAATGGATAGATATCTCACAAAAAGGACCACAACATAGAGGTCGTGTAACACCACACATAGGCTTATTACATCAAGATTTCAGTTTATATCCATATAAAACAATTCTTGGAAACTTAACTGATGCAATTAGTTTAGATTTACCATCCGAATTTGCAAAAATGAAATCATTACACGTTTTAACCGCTGTTGGATTTAAAGAAGAAGAAGCAGCTTCACTATTAGAAAAATATCCTGACCAGATGAGTGGAGGAGAACGTCACAGAGTTGCAATTGCACAAGTATTAATCAAAGAACCTAACATCGTAATTTTAGATGAACCAACAGGAACAATGGACCCAATTACAAGAAGACATGTTACTGAATCAATATTAAATGCACGTGAAGAATTAGATCAAACTTTCATTATCATTTCACACGATATGGACTTTGTTCTAGAATGTTGTGATACTGCAGCACTAATGAGAGATGGAAAATTATTAGATCATGGAAAACCAGAAGACATTGTGGATAAATTAACTTCACAAGAAAAAACAAAAATGCTTAACAAACAATTATAAAATTTCTCCACCCATCCCTCTTTAAGGAAACTTTTTTTTTGAAAAAAAAATAGATATTATAAGAATTCATACTTAGTTGTACGTTCTTGTGGAATTCGGCCAATATCATTGATTAATTGATGAATCTTTTCAACAGATAAATAGCCACCATAACCACCACCTGCAGCTGTGGATATTTTATCTTCAATCATTGTCCCACCAATATCATTTGCTCCACAATTTAAAGCAACTTGTGTCATCCTAAGACCTAATTTAACCCATGAAACTTGAATATTAGGAATAACATTTCCAAAAATAATCCTGGATATTGCATGAACTTTCAAGTCTTCAATGCCTGTTGCACCATTTGATATTTTTCCCAGTTCATTATTTTCTCCAAGAAATGTCATAGGTACAAATTCTGTAAATCCCTTAGTTTCTTCCTGGATTTCTTTAAGTAAAAACATGTGATTAATTCTATCTTCCCATGATTCTATACTACCATACATTATTGTGGATGTGGTTGGAATTCCTAATTGATGTGCTTCTTTTACTACTTGAGCCCATTCATTGGTAGTTAACTTATTTGGACATATTTGTTGACGAATTGAATCAACTAAAATTTCTGCAGATGCTCCCGTCATCGTATCCATACCTGCATCTTTTAATAATTTTAATGCTTCATATGTTGTTATATCAGAATTTTTAGCTGTTTGAAAAACTTCTGCAGGACTTAAAGCATGCAAACATATATCATAATTATCTTTAATATTCTTTATTAAATCACAGTAATAGTTTATATCCATGTCCTTGGTTATGCCACCAAACAAACATATTTCTGTGGCTCCAACGGATTTTGCTTGTAATATACTATCAGATATTTCTTCATTGGTCATCATATAATTTTCATGATTCCTAAAAGAACAAAATTTACATCCAATGATACAATGGTCTGTTATGTCTATCGCCTTATTAACCACATAGGTTACTTTTTCTCCTACAATTGTTTTTCTTAATCTATCTGCAGTATCAAATAATTCAAATTGATTTTCTGAGTGAACCAAATCTAAAGCAATTTGTGGAGTTATTTCATTATCTAATGTTTTATAATAAATTTTTTCTAGCATTGAATCACATGCCCCTAATAATGTAATTCTAGAATTAGATTTAATGTTCTTAGTTAAAATAAGTATTGAAAAAAATAGTATTTGATAAACATATCTTGAAAAAATAGGTTGGGAAATTGAAAAATTATTCAGGTAAGTTTAATTTCCATAGATAATATAATTCTTCAACTTTATCCTGTTTTTTAGATCGTTTTTTAGATTTCTTTTTAAGAGTAGATTCTTCACCAGTCCAATCGTCAACTACTTCATCTAAGTAGTTTGCTATTTCTTCATCATAATAACGAGTACCTATGGTGTAACATTCTGCTTCGTTACGAATATAAATTATTCCTGGCTTATCGTCATCACCAGCACCTTTTTCGTTCATAATATCGGTTATTTTTAATAATATGTCATAATATTTCTTTGCTACCATGAAGATATCTCCTTAAAATTAACGTAAAATATAATATTACTATTTATATTTAATACAGTATATTAATTTTTAGTACAAAAAATTAATCACAGTCTTCGAAAACTTTTTCATCAAAATGGGTTTGTTTAATTTTTTTAATGATTTTACAAGTACTATCCAATTCAAATTTCTTATAATCTTCAATTTTAACTACTTTAATTCTTAAACCTATATCTTCTAGTTGTTTTTGTAGTTTTATTGGAGAAAATTTTTGATCAGGACCTATTGCTATAATATCTGGTTGAATTTCTTGAACTATTTTAAAAGGATTTCCTTCATTACCTATGAAAACTTTATCAACTATTTCTAATTTTGATATTAATTCTGCTCTTTGGTCTTGTGGCATGATAGGTATTCGTTTATGTTTTTCAACTGTTTTATCTGTTGCAATTATAACAAATAATTCCGCTTTGGTTCCACCCAACTTTTTTGCTTCTTCTAAATAAAAAACATGCCCAGGATGTAAAATATCAAATGTTCCGGAAGCCATTACTTTAATATTATCATTTCCCCCATATCATTTTTGAAATTTAAGTGTGTCTTCGAAATTAATTAAACCTTTATATAATGCTGATCCAATGACAACATAATCAGTGCCCAATTCTGATAAAATTTTCAAGTCATTTAATGATGTTATTCCACCAGAATAGATGATTGGAATATTTATATTAGACAATAATTCCTTAACTGGTTTTAAATCAACACCACCAAGTAATCCTTCAACATCAACATTCGTAAATAATATTGAACCAGCACCTTTTTCTTCAAAAATTTTAGCATAGTCTACTGGTGATTTATCTGTATATTCTGTCCATCCATGAGTTACAACTTTATTATCTTTACTATCTAATGAAACACAGATTCTCTCTGAACCATATTCCTCAGATAGTTGTGTTATATACTCCGGATTTTTTATAGCCATTGTCCCTATTATTACGGTATTAATTCCAGACTCAAGTAATTTTTTTGCATCTTCTATTGTCCTTATTCCTCCACCCATTTGTATAGGTACTTCGGATTTTTGGATAATTTTTTTAACTATTTCAAGGTTTTCTCCACTGCCTAATGCACCATCCAAATCTACTATATGTAACCTTTTTGCGCCTTTATTAATCCAGTGCATTGCTACTTCATCAGGATTATCTATTATTACTTGTTCAGTTCCTGGTTCTCCTTGAACTAATTGAACACATTTACCATTTTTAAGGTCTACTGCAGGAATTATTATCATGAAATCAACTCTTTTTAATTATTCTTATAAATATTAGTATGTTATATTAATTACATTTAATTTTCTAATCTATCCCTAATTAATTTAAAACATAAGATACATAATAAGTATTAATAAATTTTTGAGAATTGTAATCTATGAGAAGAGTTGCATTAAAAATTGCTTATATCGGTACTAACTTTCATGGTTATCAACGTCAACCGGATTATCGTACAGTTGAGGGAGAACTTTTAAAAGCTTTTTTTGAAGCGGGAGTGATAACAGATACTTGGAAAGCACATTATTCTGTTGCTGGTAGAACTGATAAAGGAGTGCATTCTACGGGTAATGTTATTTCATTTATTACTGATGAGGAAATAAGATTAAATTATTTGAATGGTTTATTGCCTAAAGATGTTAAGATTATTGGAGAAGCTAAAGTGCCTTATGGGTTTAAAGTAAGATTCCCCTTATCCAGAACTTATACTTATGTTCAACCATTAACACCTTTTGAAGAAAATAAATTAGATATAGATCAGATGAAAGAGGCTATGCAATACTTTATTGGAGAACACAACTTTAGAAACTTTTCTAAACGTAATGAAAAAAATCCTAATAGAAAAATTTTTGACATGCAACTATTTGTTGAAGATAATTTGTTAATTTTTAAAGTTATAGGGGAAAGTTTTCTATGGAATATGGTAAGAAAGATGGTGACTTCTTTAATGTGGATTGGTCAAGGAAAGCTTGATTTAAATGATTTTAAAAGATTGTTTGAACCAATTGACTTAAGGGAAAGAATTAGGTTACAGCCTTCTCCTGCTAATGGTTTAATTCTTAGTGATATGGATTATAAAAATATTAAATTTAAGGATTGTGAATATTCTAAAAATAAATTAATAACGGAATTACAGAAGCAATATATTTACCATAACCAAGAGAAATTAACAAATTTAAAAATGATGAAATTATTAAGCAAAATATAAGTGATGTTATATGAAGATTGGTGTTGTATTGGGTACAAGACCCGAAATTATTAAAATGTCCTCGATTATTGATGAAATCAGTAATAGAAATCATGAATGTGTAATAATACATACAGGACAACATTATGATATAGAAATGTCAAAGCAATTTTTTTCAGATTTAAATCTTCCATTGCCAAAATATAATATAGGAATCGGTTCCAATACTGCAATTCAGCAAGTTAGTAAGATTATTGTAAAGTTAGAAGAGATACTGGTTAATGAGAAGATAGATATTGTGTTAGTGCAGGGAGATACTAATGCTGTTTTAGCTGGTGCATTAGCAGCAAATAAGCTTAAAATACCTGTAGGTCATGTTGAAGCAGGACTTAGATCATTTGATAAGGATATGCCAGAGGAAACTAATAGGATACTGGCAGATAATTGTTCTACCTTATTCTTTGTTCCTACTGTAGAAACAGCAATAAATTTACAGAACGAGGGAATTAATCATAACAGTATACACGTTACTGGAAATAGTATTGTTGATGCATGTCAAAGAAACTTAGACATTGCCTTAGAAAAAAGTGATGTTGCAAATTATATTAAATTTGAAAACTATATTGCATTAACATTACACCGAGCGGAAAATGTTGATAATCCGGAACGTTTAAGAAATATTATAAACTGTTTAATAAAATTAGAACATGACATTGTTTTCCCTCTTCATCCACATACCCGGAAATCTTTAGAAACTAATGGATTATATGATCAAATAGCAAACAGTAAACATATTCAGATTACAAAACCTTTAGGTTACCTTGATTTTCTATACTTATTATCCAATAGTAGAATGATATTAACAGATTCCGGTGGAGTTCAGGAAGAAGCCATCACATTAAACATACCATGTGTAACTCTCAGATACAATACTGAACGTCCAGAAACTATAAGTGCTGGCGGAAACATACTAGCTGGAACTGATGAAAAAGAAATAAAAACCAACATTGAAAAGATATTGAACAATGAAAATGTTTATGAAACTATGGTTAAAGCCGTGAATCCTTACGGTAGTGGAAATACTTCCAAGATCATACTTGATATTATTGAAGACAGTTTTAATAATAATTCATTGAAAATTAGACAATCTGAGGAAATAATGGATTTTAAAGGTTATTATCTTAAAGTGATTGATGAAGAAATGACTGTTAAAGAATTTGAGGAAAAATATGAAAACCATATTATAGAACAAATATTTTATGAAAATACTCCAGAACTTATTGAAGATACAAGTGATTTAAAAGATAAAATTATTATTGTTAAAAAATTTGAACAACTGAAATAAACGGGATGATTAATGTGAATTTTGATACTATTAAAGTAGGCATATTTGGTCTAGGACATATTGGCTTACCTACTGCAGCAATTCTTGCAGATAATAATATTAAGGTATTAGGTGCTGATGTGAACAAGAATATTGTTGATAACCTTAATTTAGGAAAATGTACTTTTGACGAACCAGGACTTGAAGATTTGGTTAAAAAGGTTGTTAAAAATGGTTTTTTATCTGCTACTGATGATTTAGAATATGCTGCGAGGGCATCTGACATATTGATTGTGATAGTTCCCACACCTGTTTATGAAGATAAAAAGGCAGATTTGTCTTATGTTGTTTCTGCTTGTGAAAGTATCAAAAAAGGTTTGAAAAAAGGAAAATTAGTTATTATTGAAAGTACCGTTCCTCCTGAAACGGGAATTAATGTTGTTAAACCGTTACTTGAAGAATCTGGATTAAAATGTGGTGAAGATTTTTATCTTGCTTACAGTCCTGAAAGGGCTTTGCCGAATAATACTATTTATGAAATGACTCATAATGTTAGGATAGTTGGTGGTTTCAATGATAAAAGTGCTGACTTAACCGCCAAGCTTTATTCAAATATTACTCAGGGAGACATAATTAAAGTAAAAAACATTACAAGTGCAGAAATGGTTAAATTAATGGAAAACACTTATCGTGATGTTAACATTGCTTTAAGTAATGAATTGGCTTTGATTTGTGAAAAAATTGACGTGAACATTAATGAAGTGATAGAAGCTGCCAATTATCATCCTAGAGTAAATATTCATACACCTGGCCCTGGTGTTGGTGGTCATTGTATTCCTGTTGATCCATATTTTTTAATAGAAGTTGCTGAAAAATATGGTGGTAGTGCACAGTTAATTTCGGATTCACGTATGATTAATAATGGTATGCCGAAACATGTTCTTGAATTAATTTTGAATAATGAGAATATTAACAGTCAGAGTACTATTGGTATTTTAGGTATTGCTTATAAAGGAAATGTTGAGGATATTCGTGAAACGCCATCCGTAGATCTTATAGGTTTATTATTAGATGAAGGTTTTGATGTTTTTGTTAATGATCCTTTTGTTAAAGATGAGATTATTGAATCGTTTAATGTTAAATCAGTAGATTGTGAAGAAGTTCTTTCATGTGATTGTGTGGTATTGATGACTGATCATGATATGTATAAGGAGATTACTCCTGATATGATAAAAAATAAATTATTCATTTCAACCAGACCAATTTTAGATTCTGATATATTTAGAAATGCTGGAATTAAATTTGAAGCAATAGGTGACATAGACTATTAAGGTTTTCCTCATGAAATTACTTGTTTTTGAATATTCTAGTGTGTGTTTAGATGATAATCTAGTCTTTGAAGGTTTTCATATGTTAAGGGGACTTTTAAATGATTTAGAACATGTTTCTTTTTTTGATACTTATTTTTTAATCGATGAAAAATTAGATGTTTTCAGTTATGAAAATTGTAAAAGTATTTGTTTGGATTGTGAATTGTTTGAATGGTTAGATACGTATATTAATCAATTTGATTATTGTTTATTTGTTGCTCCTGAAGATAATTTGATTCAATATAGGCTCACCAGTTTATTGGAAGAGAAAAATATTAAAATTTTATGTCCTGATTCTAGGGCATCTTTTGTTTGTTCCAGTAAGTATTTAACATATAATAATATACCTGATGATATTTTAAAAATTAATACTTTGAAAATGAAGAGAGATTCTGTTGATTTAAATAAAATTGAAGAAGATTTTAAGTATAATTTTATTATTAAACCTGATGATAGAACTTCTTCTGATTTAATTTATCACATTACTAACAAAGATGAATTTGAAAGTGTTTTGAATGTTTATTCAGATAATAATATTAATACTATTTTAATACAAGAGTATCTTTCTGGAGAATCAGTTAGTGTTAGTGTAGTTTGTTATGAAGATGATGTAAATTGTATTAGTGTTAATTCCCAAATGATAAAAAGTGAAAATAATTGCTTGGAATATATTGGATGTACTTCACCTATAGAACATGATTATAAAACTGAATTATATGATATCAGTAAGAGAATAATTAAAGAAGTCCCCGGTTTAAAAGGTTTTGTTGGTATTGATTATATAATACATGATAAGAAAATCTATTTTGTGGAAATTAATTCCAGAATCACAACCCCCTTCATTATATTACAAGAGAAATGTAATGAAAATTTAACAGAGAACATTATTAAAACAATACATAATAAAAAAACAGAAAAAATAACATTCAACGGAAAAGGAAAATTTATAAAAACCAATAATATAAGCAAATAGAACTATTACAATTATTTTCCAGATAATAAAAACATCTGAATCAGACAAATCATACTCCATAACAAATAATATAATACATATAAAAAGAACATGAAAAAAAGGTGAAAAATATGAAAATAATGGGTTTAGATATTGGCGGAGCAAATACAGACTGCAGCATAATAGAAATTAAAGATAAAAAAATTGTTAATCTAAAAAATTACCGAGAATATTTTCCAATGTGGAAAAATAAAGACCAATTACAGGATTGTTTAAAAAAATTTTGTAGAAATGAAGAAGACATTGATGTAGTTTGTGTTTCGATGACTGCAGAATTAGCTGATGGATACAATAGCAAAAAAGAAGGTGTTGAAGACATTTCACAAAAAGTAATGGAAATATTCAACGACAAAGAAGTTTACTTTGTTACATTTGAAGGATTAAAAACATATACCCAATTAAAAGAAAATCCCCTAAATGCAGCTGCTGCAAATTGGATAGGAACTGCAGAATTAATAAAACACATAGGAAAAGATTGCATTTTTATAGATATGGGTTCTACAACAACCGATATTATTCCTATTAAAAACTTAAAAGAATCAGCTTCAGGACATACAGATTTAGAACGTTTAAGTACTGGTGAATTAATATATACTGGAATGTTAAGAACTAACCTTACCTCAATAGTCCATACAGTCCCAATTTATAGAAAAAGCACATGTGTAAGCAGTGAACTTTTTACAATAACAGGAGACATACACAGAATACTAAATAACATACAAGAAGAGGATTATACTTGTGATACACCGGATGGAAATGATAAAAGTATAAAATCCTGTAAAAGACGATTAGCAAGATTAGTATGTGCTGATTTAGATACACTAGATGATGAAGAAATAATTAAATTAGCAGAATATATAGAAAAAAAGCAATTAGAACAGATCGTAACAGGACTAAATAAGGTAGTAACCAGAACAAAAATAGATACTGCCATCATAGTTTCATATGGTAGTGGAAACTTATGTCAAAAAGCAGTTGAAAAATTAAATATGAACGTTATACCGTTAGAAAAATACATATCTAAAAAAGTAATTAATGTCATAACTTCATTAGGTGCTATTCAAATGTATTTGGATAAAAAGGATAAAAATATAGTATTATTAGAAGAAATTTAGTATGATTAATACCAAACATCTTTTAATTTTATAGCATATGCAAATATGTTTGCACCCAAATGGAAAAATATACTTAGAATTAATATAATAAGAATTACTTCCCAGGACAATTTAATGACGATGGAAACAAACAATAATGAAACAATTACAAAATCTAGTTGATCAAGTAATGGTACAGGTTTTCCTCGTTCAAAATTTAATCTTCTTTTAATGAAACTACCTATGATATCACCAATTAATGCACCAAATCCTAAAAGAAAACCAATCAATAATCCCCGTAAAACATTTCCAGATAGAAAAGTTATCTGTGAAGATGAAATGTTAAATAATGTTGATAAAATTCCATAATCTGCTAATAATCCCAGCAATCCACCAACAATCATACCAAGTAGGCCACCACCAATTAAGCCTCTCCAAGTACAACCATCACCAGTAAATCTTCTGCCATCCCAAGCATTTTTACCAAAATCAATGGGTGTTCCTCCCCCAAATACTAATGCTGAACCATTAGCAAAGTAAGCTGGAATCATTAAATAAATTGAATATAAAACTGTTAAAATAAAATCCATAGTATCTCGTCTTTTCTTTATATATAATATTATCTAATTAATTTATAAATAATTTTACATTTTGAAAAATATGAAAAATAGAAAATGTAATGTTAATACTAGTTGAAAAACTTAAAAATAAAATATTACTAAAATAAAAAAAAATTAAAAAATAATCTAACATACATCAATTAAATATAAATAAAAAATATATTTAATAAAAGACAAACCTAATATTAGTTAAAATTATTAATAAATAAAAAAATTCAAAAATAATAATTATTATTTATATTTAGGGGAGGGATTAATATTACAACAATCTCTAAAACAAAAAGTTTATGTCCAGAATGTTTAAAGATTCTAGACGCTGAAGTTTATACAGAAAATAACAGTATATATATTAAAAAAACATGCCCAGAACATGGCTCATTTAATAATACATACTGGAGAGATGAAACTGCTTATAACAAAGCTTTAAAATATGAAGCAAAACCACACCAATTAACAAACTTAAATCAAGATATAGATGGTGACTGTCCATCAAATTGTGGTTTATGTAAAGAACATGAAAGTCAAACAATTTTAGGTTTGATAGATGTTACAAATAGGTGTAATTTAAGATGCCCAATATGTTTTGCAAATGCTGCGACATCAGGAACATTATATGAACCATCACAAGATGAAATTAGACATATGCTAAGAAATTTAAGAAAAAACCAACCAGTTGCAACACCTGCAATACAGTACTCTGGTGGAGAACCAACTGTAAGAGATGATATTGTAGAATTAGTAAAAATTGCTAAAGAAGAAGGATTCACACATACTCAAATTGCAACAAATGGATTAGCATTAGCAAATAATGAAAATTTAGCAAAAGAATTAAAAGAAGCTGGTTTGAACACTGTTTACTTACAGTTTGATGGAATAACTGAAGAACCATACATTAAAACAAGAAATGCTAATATATTCCACAAAAAATTAGAAGCTATAGAAAATTGTAGAAAAGCAAAGCTTGGAATTGTTCTAGTTCCAACATTAGTTAAAGGAATAAACAATGACCAAATTGGAAAAATCATCGAATTTGCTTTGGACAATGTTGACATTATTAGAGGAGTTAATTTCCAACCAGTATCCTTTGCAGGAAGAACACCTTCAGACAAAGTTGAAGAACAACGTATTACCATAGATGACTTTATGAAAAATGTGGAAAAACAAACTAATTTCAACATTACAGAAGATGCATTTTATTCAGCATCCACAGTAGCTCCAGTATCTGATTTAATTGCTGCAATGAGTGGTACTGATGCAGAAGTTACACTTACCTGTCATGAACACTGTGGTATAGGAACATATGTGTTTAAAGAAGAAGATGGAACTGTTATTCCAATAACTGACTTCATTGATGTAGATAACTTCATTAATTTAATTGAAAAAAGCATACCTGATATTCAGAAAAATTCAAAAATTTCCAAAACTAAAACTATTGCCCGTGCTTTAAAAGAGTTACCAAAAACAGTTGATACCAAAAAATCTCCATCATACATTAATATTATTGACCTGTTAAAAAACATATTTATTAAACAGGATTATGATGCTTTAGGAGATTTCCATTTAAATGCTTTATTAATATCATGTATGCATTTCATGGATCCATTTAACTTTGATCAAAAAAGGGTGCGCAGATGTGTTATTCACTATGCAACACCGGATGGTAGAGTTATACCTTTCTGTTCTATGAATAATCTATATCGAGAAAGTATTGAAGATAAATTTAATATCCCTTTAGAATCTGATAGAGCAAAAGAGATTTTGGCTAATATTCGTAAAGTTAAACTAGAAAACAGGTAGTACCTTTTACAATCCCCACCTTTAATTATATTTTATTTTATTTGTAATTAAGAAATTTTTTTTTTGAAAATAAGTTATGATGTAATTATCTTAAGAAGTAAAATTATTAAAGAATTTAATGAAAAAAATTATAATAGAATATTTTGTTAATTTTATCATATAACGACTATAATTTACATTTTTTATTAAGAAAAAAAGTATTTAAATCAAATAGTTTATTATAAATCTGATAAAAAAGCAAAATTTAATAGAATAACATATATTCAGAATAGTTTTGATTAAATAGTAATTTATGATTATTTTATACTAATATTGAGATAATTAGCTCTAAAAATAAAAAAAAATGATAATATATTAATACTATAAAAAATAAACTATAATAACATACTTTAATATGTATAACTAATATAACACAGACAATAAATAAAATGAATTGATATTTAAATATCAATAAAATAATTAGTAAAAATTTTAGAATTTTATGATAAAAAAAAGAAAAAATTTTATCTAAAATGGTTTTTATTAATATATCATGTTTTTTTTTAAAAAAAAAAAAAAAAAAAAATATAAATAAAATGCATGGAGATGAAAAAATGAGTAATTTACCATTAACTCCACTTGGAAGAATTATTAAAAGTGGTGGAGCAGAAAGAGTTAGTGAGGATGCTAAAGTAGCATTATCTGAATTTTTAGAGGATATTTCACAAGATCTCACTAAATTAGCTTTAGAAAATGCTGAAGAACAAGGAAGAAAAACTTTAAAAGCACAAGACATAGAAGTTGCATATAAAAAATTATTTTAGGTAACTTTCATCTATATTTATTAAAAAAAGTTTTTCACATACTCAAAATCTTTTTGAGATAAAATTACATTTTTATAATAAATTTTCTTATTTTCTATTATTTTAAACATCACAACTTCATAATCTATATTGAAGAAAGTATCTTTTACATTAATTAGTTTTAACAAGACAATAGGATATATTTCTTTGTTAGCCACTGTTATTGAATCTAATTCAAAAAATTTTTTATAATTCATTATTCTTTACCTAATATTGTTTTAATTACCATTATGAGTTTTTTATTTTTGATGATTATTATTCCGATTTTTAATACATTTACTAATTTTATATTAAAATTAATATCACAATCTGTTTTGATTATTGTTTCATTTATGTGTGGTGTTAGTAGTAAGTGAAAATTTAAGGGATATAATGGTGCGGATATGGTCCAGATTAAATTACAGATTTTTATTGTTAAGTTATTATCTCCTAGTCCTAGATCCATATTTATTTTTGAATAATTAAATTTGATCATACCAGTTATTAGTTGAATTATATGATATAATTCATATTTACTGTCTAATAATAATTGACTTATTTTTTTGATTTTGGTATAGTCTTTTGTATTTGTATTTGTATTTTGTTCTGTTTTTTCTTCTGGTAATTCGTCAGTTTCTGTGTTTGATTCTATTTTAGTTGAGTGTAGTTGTTTAACTTTTGAGAAAAGTTTTATGCTTATTCCAATAGTGGGGTTTGAATTAATTTCAGATATTTCTATTTGTATGAATAGAAATATGATGGTTACTGATAAAATGTAATCTAAATCATGATTTTTAAAAAGTATATGTAGATGCCATGTCTTAAAAAATAATAAAAAAACAAGTATAACAATAATAATTAAAAGTATAATTAAAATTTCAGTAATCATTACTAATCAGTCCAATTTTTTTTAATCATGTTTTTAATATTATTGTATTGAATTTATGAGATTATTTTTTGTCTTGTTTAGGTTTAATTTTTGTTTTTATTTTATCGATATTAGTATCAGCTGGAGCTTCAGAAGCAGGTTTTATATTAGAATTTTCTAATAAACCAAATATTGTTTTACCTACACCAGACAATAAATCTTCTAATGGTGTATCTTGATTATCTAAACGAACTAATTCTACTCCTTCAGGGCCCGGAACATTATTATAAACAATTAGTAAAGCAATTGGATCTATAGATCCTCCTCCACCAACACCACCAAGATCAGTTTTACTCTCATCTGATTTATTTGCAACACCTATACCAAAACCTAATGCTGTTTTAGAAATAGGAATTATTGTTTTGTCTTGGGTGACTATTGGTTCACCAACAATACTATTAGTATTCATA
Organism: Methanosphaera sp. ISO3-F5; assembly: GCF_034480035.2. Taxonomy (NCBI): domain Archaea; kingdom Methanobacteriati; phylum Methanobacteriota; class Methanobacteria; order Methanobacteriales; family Methanobacteriaceae; genus Methanosphaera; species Methanosphaera sp. ISO3-F5. The sequence continues at coordinate 426,453 of NZ_CP118753.2, read as the reverse complement.
AGTTTTTGTATTTCATCTAAAGTTTTTTCAATAGAATTATTAAAATCCATATTTATTCCTCAATAATAAACGTATATAGAAATATATCTAGTAAGTGTATAATATAAATTTTGAAATTATAATAAAAATAGAACTATATATAAAAGTATATGCCGTGAGCCGGACTTGAACCAGCGACATCCAGATCTTCAGTCTGGCGTTCTCCCAACTGAACTATCACGGCGATTAAAAATAATTTATGGGCCGAACGAGATTCGAACTCGCGATCCCCTCCACGTCAAGGAGGTATCATACCTCTAGACCATCGGCCCAGAAATATCTCTCTAAAGACTAATAATATGTTTACACTTTATCATATATAAACTTAATGGTTTTGAAAAAAATTAATGACGAGTCAATCTATGAATAATATATTCACCAATTAACCCTCCAATACCTGTTAAAATAGTACATATAACAATTGAAACAATTAAAGTCAACAAATCCTTTGAAGCAAACAAGGTTATTAAACCAACAACAACACCTACAGTTGAAGCAGTAGTTAACGAATCCTTATAGCTCATTTTTGGAATAATCAGTACAGACATTATACCTGAAAGTATTAATGAAACACTAATTATCAACATTAAAGAGCTGATATTTTGAGTAGCAAAAGCCATAATATCCGTAGGTAACTCAGAAGAACCTAATATAAACTGAAATCCCACTAATGAAAAGAAAAAGAAATCAATTAACCCAATAATTAATGAAAAAATCCTAAAAAGTATACTGTTCTTTGGAGAAAAATTAGGATTAGCCTGAATAATAATAGTTTTATTTGAATCAGAAAAATCAATATCACTGACTAAACCCGTTGATTTTTGAAAATCCTGAAAACTATTAAGATCATACTGAAAATGTAAATTAGTAGAACCACAATGTAAACAAGCACCAGTTTCTCTAGGATTCATAGAATTACAAGACAAACATATCTTATTATATGAAACTTTTGGAATATGAATATTATTTAAGACCATATTTAATTCAGTATTATTCGGTACAAATTCCAATATATGTCCACATTTTTCACATTTATCAAAGTTCAAAGGTATATTTTCATCAACTTCAACAAAATTCTTACAATTTCGACATACTATATAACTCATAATTATCAATTCTTTATTAATTTTTCTAAAATAAATACTTTATTCTAATTAAATTTTAAATCTTTTCTGCTTGCAAATAAGTTCTTTTACCTTCAATTATCTTAACATTAACAAAAGAACCTATATCAACATTTTCAACAATAACATTCTTATATGAATTAGTATAACCAACAAATCCACCAGAAGAACCTTCTCCAGTAATTAAAACTATTTGTTCAGTACCTTCATACCTCTTGTTATTTTCTAACATAACATCTGTTTTAACTTGATTAATTTTATGAGAACGTTCCTTCATAATTTTATGATCTATTTCTTTCAATGAACTTGATTTTGCACCAGGCCTATGCATATACTTAGAAATATGAATAATATCCGGCTTTATTTCATACAATAAATCCAAAGTTTGCTGAAAATCTTCATCAGTTTCAGTAGGATAACCTATAATAATATCAGTAGCTAAGGACAAATCTGGAATTTCTTCTCTGAACTTATTAATCATATGCTTATATTCATCCAAACTATGTAAACGATTCATTTCTTGTAAAACTTTAGGACTGCCTGTCTGAACAGGTATGTGAACAAAATTATATATTTTTTCATTGTTTTTAAATGCAGATATTACTTCATCCAATTGTCCTTTTAGACTTTTTGGATGCATCATTCCAACCCTAATACGAAAATCACCATCTATTGATGCTATGGCATTTAATAAATCAGCAAAAGATTCTCCAGAATCCTGACCATAACATGCAGAATCTTGAGCAGTAACTTGTAACTCCTTACAACCACGTTTTATTGCTTCCCTTGCTTCATCTACAATAATGTCTATAGGGTAACTTATTAAAAATCCACGAGCTATTTTAGTACAACAAAAAGTACAAGCACCATTACATCCCTCACATATTTGAAGTATATGAGTCAGTGAATCAAAACTTTTATTTTTTGTTCCTGCCTTGATAATGGAAGTTTTACCATATTCATGAACTACTTCCCCATTAATAGCTTTGTCAACAACTTCATTGATTTTATCTAATTTATGAGGACCTATCCAACAAGCATCACCTGCAAACTTATTTAAACGTATGGGATCAACCTCTACCATACATCCTCCCACTATCAATTTTTTATCAGGATATTGGGTTTTAATCTTATCAATCTTAGTAATCATCTTCTGCTCTGTAGGTAATTTTACATAACAAGTATTTAAAATAATTATATCCGCTTCTTCTATAGAGTCCACAATTTCGTGACGTTCTTCCAGGATACTTGCCATAATTTCCCCGTCAGCTTGATTAAATGTGCATCCATGTGTTTCTAAATATATTTTCATGATACCACAAATTAATTATAATTTTTTTCTTTAGAAGTGACTTTTACAACATACTGAGATAAGTCTAGTTTAACTTTGGATTTATCTTTAGGAGATAATAATTTACCATAGACTCTTTTAATAACTCTTGCATAAGCAAATCCTTTCTTCATGTTACGTTCTAAAGTTTTGATTCCGTAAACCCTGAATTTTAAACCGTTTACTTCACCAACATCACCTATGGCAATAGCAAATTCTCTTTCAACTTCAATTTTGTATGAAATTACATTACCGGAATTATCTATAGATAATCCAATCCTTGACAAAGTATCTAATGATTTAGCCCATATTGTTTTAATTTCCACAACAGGACATTCATATACTCTGTTTCCTTCATTATTTTCAATAGAAGTAACTTCAACATCCTTATCATCAATATATAATAAAGTTCCAGTTTCAAGATATTCATCAGAATATAAGGGTATACTAGTTTTCCATGATGTTTCAAATTCGCTTATAACAACTCTAACTTGAATTTCTTGAGCTTCTTCGGGAAGAGTTTCATGATATACATGACCACATTCATCACACTTTACTAATAATTCTTTATTTTTTTTTCCTTTGGATTTTAATATTTCATATTCATCAAATCCACAACTTGGACATACCATAAATTTATTCCTCCTTCTTATTTTTTAAGTATTGTTCAACCAATCCACCATTTTCTAAAATATTAAGCATTGCTGGATCAAAAGGTTTGATATTAACAGTAATATCCTTAGAAATGTTAGTTATAATACCTTTTTCTACATTAACTTCAAGAATATCTCCTTCATCAGCTTCAATATCTGCTGTGATTACTGGTAACCCAATGTTAATAGCATTTCTATAGAATATCCTTGCGAATGATTTGGCTATTATTACAGAAACTCCTGCAGTTTTTATTGCTACTGGTGCCTGTTCTCTTGATGAACCGCATCCAAAATTCCATCCTGCAACTATGATATCCCCTTTATTAACTTTTTGTGAAAATTCTGGGTCTTCTGCTTCCATAACATGTGCTGCCAAATCTTCTGGATTAAATGTCCTCAGATATCTTCCTGCTATGATAACATCAGTATCTATACTATCCCTAAATTTCCATGCTTTTCCTTTCATTATTTCCATGTTTTATCCCCCTATTTCTTTAGTATTGAACCATGATTTTTTCCTTTTGTTACTCTTATTTCAGCAGTATTATCTGTTAATTCTTTCAACTCTTTTTGAAGTAATTTTGGATTTTCATCAGTAATTCCAAAACAAGTTGGACCAAATGAACTCATTCCAACTGAGGGTATGTTTAATAATTCCATGTGTTCCATAATCTCATGTATAGTAGAATCTTGAAGGTCTCGCTCTATTTTTTTAAAACCTAATCTTTGAATTTTATTTATTGCATCCCCAAAATTTTGTAAATCTTTTTCAACTATTGCTGGCATTAACTTCATTAAGGTTAAATAACTTATTTGCTGTACATTTTGAATATCAATAGGTGAATATGTTTGAAATATATCTATCTCTTTTTTTCCAGAAGCACCTTTAGTTGATTGTGGAGTTACAAGAATTATATTCCATTCTTCAGGAAAATCATAATGTGCTATTAATGGTGGTGGTGAAACTTTAGATGCTGAGGAAGGTAAATAATCTTTTTTTAAGGATTTTTTATGTCCCCCATCGATTATTAGCCCACCCATATCAAAAGAGTATACTCCGATACCACTAGTTCCTCCTCTTTGAATGATCTTTGCTAATTCTATGGTGCTTAAAGTATGTTCATTTAATTCAGAGATTAATTTAGCAACAGATAGGGATATTTGTGTTCCTAAACCTAATCCTTGATGAATAGGATAAAGTTTTTTAATGTTAAATTCATAGTTGTTATCTATATTCAGATATTTATTCATTTTATTAGTTGCGTCAATTATTTTTGTTTCATATGTGTCAAAGTGATAATCAGATAATTTTTTATCAAAAATTATTGTTGTATCTTCAGTAGATTCCTTACATTCAATATTTAATGTAGGTTCTTGAAGAGTAACACCTATACCACCATCTAGTCGACCTTCTAAACCATTAAGATCTATTAAAGATAAATGTAATCTTGCTGAAGTCTCTATTTCCAAAATAATACAACCTTAAACAATTTAAAAAATTTATATACTATATTTATGTATATCATATATCATTAATAATTTTTTGGTATTGGAAAAAAAGGGAGAAAAATAAGACTTAAATAAATTTAGACATATAAGGACCATCCTTATGATAACCAAATTTCCTATAATAATCTCTTACTCCTATTCCGCTAATAACTAATATTTTATCCTTATTAAATTCTTCTTTAGCTATTTTTTCAGCCTCTTTCAATAATTCTGAACCATAACCTTTATGTTGCCATAACATATCATCCTTTTTACCAATTTCCTGCATTTGTCCATACACATGTAATTCCCTAATTAATGCACTGCTATTTGTAATTTCTGAACGGAATATGTTCTTAGAAGGAATTCGTAATCTTATAAAACCAATTAACACATCATTCTCCGGGTCTTCAAATGATAAGAATATTTCTTTACCATTTGTAACATCATAATCTGTTCTTAATAATTCAATATTAGAATAATCAGGTTCCACACCATGTGCCTTTTTATGACCTACTTCCCTACATCTTATACATTGACATTGAACACCTTCCTCTTCTAATCGATTATAAACAAGTTCCCCTAAATTAGATTTTTTTACTCCTGCATCGATTAAAGTTGCTGGTATATCCCGCTGAATACGCATAGTTCTTACCCATTTTGGTAATATTTTTTTAATTTCAACTATTAAATCAACAGCTTGTTCTGAAGTATAAGGTTCATATTCTCCTCTTTTCCACATTTCATAAAATTCAGATCCTTCTGTCACTAGGCAAGGATATATTTTTAACATGTCTGGTGAAAAAGATGGTTCGGTAAATAATCTTTTGAACATGTTCAAGTCACTGTCAAATGTTGATAATAAGCCTGGCATCATATGCATTGCTACTTTTATTCCAGAATCTCTGAGTAATTGGTTAGCTTCAACAACATCTTGAATAGTATGTCCCCTGTCTACACATTTATACCTGTAATTGTATAATGTTTGAACTCCTAATTCTACTCGTGTTACTCCATAATTCAACATTCTATTAATTTCTTCTCGTTTAGAATAATCTGGTCTTGTTTCAAATGTTAATCCTACACATCTTACTTTACTATGTTCATTTATTTTTTGAGCATCAGATAGATATGTGAAATCTGTTGGGGGAATAATATTTATTTCTTTCTGATTTTTAGGTATTTGTGAACTAACCTTTTCAAAGTCATTCATTGCTTTTAAACATTGTGTTACAAACCATTCCTGATAATCTAATGTTCTGGAAGCAAAGGTTCCTCCCATAATAATTAATTCTACCTTATCAATAGGATGTCCTATATTGTTTAACTGGTATAATCTGTTAAAAGTTTGAATATATGGATGAAATTCAAACATTCGTGCACGAAGGGCTGCTGGTTCTTCACCCGTGTAACTAGGTGGTGCAATACTACTTTCAGGACAGTATTTGCATCTTCCATGAGGACATTTGTGTGGACTGCACATAACCGCTACAATTGCAACCCCTGATATTGTACGTGATGGTTTTTTCATAAGGATTGGTCTTAATAGTTCAATCTCGTTAGGTTTAGCATGTTGTAATATTTTAGAATTACTCATGAAACCTGGTAAATTTAATTCTCTACATGTTTGAATTTTTAACTTTTCTAATTCTTTTTTTGTAGATATGTTGTTATCAATTGCTTTTTTAATAATTAATCTACATGCTTCTTCCATGTTATTCAAACACTCCTATTAGTAAAATGATAATGATAAATAATGTATTGTTATAATTATATAATATTATTATAATTATACTTGAAGGTGATTATAAATGAAAATTACCAAGATTATAGGTAAAAAAGTTTTAGACAGTAAGGCTAATGAAATAGGAAAAATCCATGATATTGACTTAGATTTAAAATCCAATAATATTAACAATATTTTTATTAATTCCGGTGAACTTAGTTTAAGAAAAGTTATGTATGAGATTTCACCAGAAAATATTGCACAAATTGGAGATTACATGCTATTAAACATTTCTAAATCAGAACTTTCAACAGATAATAAAGATGAAAAGAAAAAAGAAGTTCTTGATGTTGAAATTGTTAATCCAGAAGATTTAGAAGAAAAATAATAAAAGATAATTTTAGTTTTCTTTTCTATCTTTTAATACTTTTATTGCTTTAGGAAATTCTTCCCTAAATTTCATGATTTCTTCTGTTGGTATTGAGAAACTTACTCTTATATATTTATCTCCAAACAATTTACTTGTATAGTTTCCTTCACGAACAAATATGTTTTTTTCTCTTAACAGATAGTCTGATACTTCTTCTGGTGTTAGGCCTGTTCCTGAAATATCAATTGTCATCATGTTTGCATCTACAGGATATATTGGTAGGAATACGCCCGGTGTTTCATCAACAGCTTCTTTAATTAAATCTTGATTTTTAAATGAAATTCCTTTAACTTCTTTGATCCATGAATTTTTACTTTGTAATCCTGCTATTCCTGCTTCTTGTGCTAATGAATTTGTTCCTAAGTCATTTATTACACTGGCCCTCATTTTTCTAATTAATTCGGGTGAACTGATTACTGAACCTATTCTTAGACCTGCCATTCCAAATATTTTTGAAAAGCTGTAAATTGTGATTGTGTGTTCAGGTGCATAATGTGCTACTAAATGGTGTTCTCGGGCAAAATCTTTGTATGTTATGTCGTGTAATACGTAGATATCATTTTCCTTAGCGATTTCTGCTATCTCTTTAATTTCTTCTTCTGTATAAGTAAATCCCATAGGATTCATAGGATCTATTAATACAATCATTTTTGTTTGCATATCTATATTTTCGCGGATTAATTTTGGTGTTAGTTTATATCCATTTTCCGGGTTATAAATTGGAATTTCTTTTACATGATGTCCAAACCTATTACAGAAATTATTTATGATAAGATATCCTGGATCTGATGCTATTGTATTTGTTGTATGATGTAATGTTGTGCTTATTGCTAAATATAATGCTTCGGTTGCACTTGCAGTTATTTGTATGTCATATTGTTCTGGGTTTAAGTCCAAATCTTTAAGAATTAATTTTTTAAGTTCTGGAAATCCTTCTGGTGGAGGATATTTACAGTAATTTCTTTTTCTTGCTGCTTCTATTAATGCGTTTTCGATATGTTTGTCTTTTTGTAAATGGTTGGTGTTTTGTCCCATCCATATTAAATCTTCTTTTTTATATAAGTAATCAAAGAATTCATTTATTGAATTAAATCCTGAAGGTACCTTTTTTTCTTTCTTTTTAAATACCATAATACTTACTCCTTATATTGTTTATGAAATGCCCCTGTCTGTAATCTCAAATGTTATTGTTTGACCTGGAGATTTGTTTTTATGTCTTTGTAATGTAGCAGTTCTTGTTAGAGAACCCATGTTTCTTTCGATTTCTATAATTATTTTACTCCAATATTTTAGTACTGTTCCACCTATAGGTTCTACTATAAGATCATCAGAATCAAATGGTGAGTATATTTGATTAGTTATTACTATAGCTATGTCAAATTCTCTGCTAAGAGTTAATAATTTAGCCATTATTCTTCCCAATCTTTTATTAATTTCTGATGGATCTCCATCTTCAACCCGGTATAATGCAACTATAGAATCTATTATTAGAATATCAATATTTTTATCTTCTTTAAGTAAATCTTCAATATTTTGAATGTCTAGTTGTTGCTCATTAAAGGTTTTAGGTTCTAATAAGTAGATATTGGGCGCTATTAAATCAAAGTCTGACGCTGCTATTTGACGAATTCTTTCTAATGATAATCCACCTTCAGTATCCATAAAAATAGCTTTAGAACCCTTCTTTGTAGATTCGTATAATATTTTTAAAGCAATGTTTGTCTTACCACAACCTGGAGGACCATAAAATTGAGTTATCGCTCCTTTTTCAATACCTCCACCTAATAATTCATCTAATGAGGAATTTGTAGAGATTAATGTTGATTGCTTTAAATCTGAAAGTGTTTTCAATTAAGTATCTCCATTATGTTTTTGACATTATTCTAGTAGTTTATTTATTTTTTATAATATAAAATAGTTAAGATACTCTGATTAAAAAATAATTAAAAAATAATAAAAAAAGTTTGGAGGTTAAGATGATGTGTTAGTTGCTACATTATTAGCATTAGTTGCTGTAGAATTTGGATATTCATAAACTCCCCATACACTAATTCCTGGTTCTGAGTGTGAGAAGTTAAATCTAGTTGAATTATATCCACTTTCTAAGTATAACTTAGTAAATACTGAATTTTCTAGGAATGAATCAAATAACACTGTGAAATAGGAACCATCAGACTGATGGAATACCATGATTGACATGTCACTATTGTTGTTAACAATTTTTTCTGTTAATTGATTATTTTCGACCATTATTAATTTGTGTGGTTTTAGTAATTCATTACCTGTTCCTTCACTAAGTTCATTTGCTAAACGTTTCTTATCTTCTGTTGTGAACATATCTATTGTTTTATTTAGTTTTGTTTGATCAAGATATGCGAAGTTCATTGTTGAACCGTTTGTTTCGTTACTTGTTCCTGAAACTCCAACAACACCGTTTTCTGTACCTAATGTAAAGTCTTTTCCATCAACTTTCTCCACTGTGCTTTGAGCAGCATAATATGAGTAGTGTGTGGATGTTTGGTTTTCAAAGTTCCAGTTACCGAAGTATGCCCACCAAGCTGCTTTTGAAAGCATATCTGAACTTAATATTAGATATACTGGTTTTGTGTTAGCTGGGTGTGTTTGGTCAAGTACTGAGTTTGCTTGTTGCTGATTTAATCCATATGTACCTGTTAATGTAGTGCTTGCCTGGTTTCTGTCCATTGGTAATATTTCATTTAATATTTTTACTGTTTTACTTGTGTTACCAGTGTATACATCTAGTGTGTTAGATGCGTCTTCACCACTGTTTGCTAACATTCTTAGGATACCTGCTGATAAATCTTCATTAGATGTTGATAATGAACGACCTATCCAGTAGGCTCTCATGTTGTTCTGTGAACCTCCATCGAATACCACTTGTCTATGAGCTACTGCTGTAAACAAGTGCCCGAAGTCCCACCAGGATGCTAATACTGAATTTTCAGGTGTGTTTGATTTAATCCATGTTAGTGTATTGTACATATCATCATTTGTACTTCCTGCTGATTGTGATGAAGTTAAATGATCAGCATATAATGGGCTGATAACTGCTAATAGTACAAGCACTATTGCTATTGCTTTAACATATGTTTTTTGTTCAATTTTTAGATCTATGTATTTTAAGAGCAATCCAACTGATAATCCAGACATTAATGCTATTGGTACTTCGAACTGTTCGATAAACCTTGTACCTTGTGTTAACATTACTGCTATACCTAATGTCCATAATATTAGCATGACAAATAGGAATAGATTGTTGTATTTTTCTGTTTGTGTCCATTCAAATTTACCTGGGATGAATCTGTGTTCATGACTGTGTGCAATTTCTTCTGCTTTTTTTGTTTTTGGTATGTAACGTCTTGTTCTGAGTTTTTTGTTATCTTCTGGTGTTTCTTGTTTTTCATCAGGCTTTTCTGTTTTTGGTTTTTTCCTTAATGCCATGAACATTAGTACAAAACCAATTATTGCATAGATTATTGGGAATAATCCACCAGTATTGTTTATTACATCAATTACTTGAGGTATTTGCATCTCACCTACAGATACATATACGTTTGGATATGCTGAACCTGCTGTTGCACTTTGTAAACTTGTAGACATTCCAACAACACCTAATATTGTATCAAATATTGTTGAACCTACTGTTATAGCTAATGTTATTATAGCAACTATTGCGAATACTATTAAAGTTATGAAAGCAGGATTATTCATTATCCATTCTTTTTTATTGGATAAATCTTTTCCATCAAGTTTGTCCATGATATATGATGCTGGGAAATATAATATTAATGAACCAAAGGTTAATAATATCATATATGCGTACCCACTCCATGTTAATGAGAACAATGCTAATGATAATGCTGATAAAACAGCAAATACTGATTTGATTAATGGTTTTTTAGCATATATACTTTCTGTTAAGAATAGTGTTATCATTAATGGCAGCAGTACGTTGAACATATCTGTATCGAAGAAACCACCATATGTGTGTGAGAAGTATGCTGGTGCTGCACCAGCTATTACACCTGCTATGATTGCTCCCCAGATACTGCCAGTTGCTCGTCTTACCATGTAAAATGCTGGTAATACTGCTAATGAACCTACCAGTGGTCCTAACCAGAATGCTACTTGAGTTAATGATATTTTTGTGAAGATGTTTACAAAATTATAAACCCATGCAGCTAACATGATTATTACTGGTTGATAATTTGCTTGCCTACCATGTGGTGACGTAGAAAGCGAATCCCAATCCGTTCCATTTACTTGAGTGTCACCCAAATGTCCTGTTTTTAAATAATTCTCGGTTAAACGATAATTATAATATGAATCTAACTCTGTGAAATATGGCATTCCATTTTCATCTTTATATAATTCTTTAAGTTCTGGATCTTTTATAGCGCCCAGTTCTATTGTTTCTGCACGTATAACAAAAACAGTACACACTAATAATAATGCTATGATTATTGGTGCTAGTTTAGTGATTAAATTTTTATTGTCCATGTGTGAATCTCCTTTGACCTCCAATTATTAGATATGAATAGGATAATATCCTCTAATAGTATATATGATTGTATTTATCAAATTATAAACTTTCAATCGAGAATATATAATGAAATATAAATAAAATATTATTTGATTATAAAATTTTTTTTATTAAATATCCTTATTTAGATTTAAGTTTAAAGATATATTTAAAATTATTATTAAAAAAATTCTATTAAAAATGATAAAAAAAATGATGAATTTCATTATATAATTAAGATTAAACTTGTAGATAAAATCTACTTAACAGAGAAAATACTAAAATAATAATACAAAATAAATCATAAAATTTAAGGTAGTATAAAAATGGCAGAAGAGATATTAAATTATTTTCAGAACAAGAAATGGTTCAGAGATCGTATTGAACATATAGAAGAGATACCTGCAAGAAGAGCTAGATATACCCAAGAAAAAGTAGAACTACCCAAACCTTTAGAGGACTACCTTAAAAAACATGAAATAAGATTATATACACATCAATATAAAACATTAAAGGAAGTTAGAGCAGGAAATAATGTTATTATCACAACACCAACTGCTAGCGGAAAAACATTATCTTTTACTTTACCTGTTATCGAAGATTTAACTATTAATAAAGATGATACTGCATTATATATTTATCCTACCAAAGCTTTAGCTAACGATCAATTAAAAAGTTTACTTAGTATTGACAAGGAATGTGATTTAGGAATTTATCCTGAGAAATATGATGGTGATACGCCCAAGTCTAAAAGACCGGAGATTAAACGTAGATCCAGACTAGTTATTACAAACCCTTATGAATTACATTACATTCTACCATGGCATAACCAGTGGGAACGCTTCTTTGAAAACATAAAATATATTATTATAGATGAAGCACACCAATACCGGGGCGTGTTTGGTTCTAACATGGCCTTTTTAATAAGACGGTTAAAAAGGATATGTAAGTATTATGGTAGTGAACCCCAGTTTATCATTTCTACTGCTACATTAGCAAATCCTAAAGAATTTGGTGAAAAACTAACGGGATTAAAATCAAAAATTATAGATGATAATGGTTCACCTTCTGGAAAGAAACATTTCATATTCTTCAATCCATATGCCATTGAATCAAAAAGTCCATCAATCCACAATGATACATTAAAATTATTCAATACATTTGTAGAAAATGATTTTCAAACAATATGCTTCGAAATTTCAAGAAAAATGGCCGAAGTAATAGCTTTAAGATCCAAAAAGGAACTATCTGTAAAACATCCGGAATTATCCAATAAAATTACAGCATACAGAGCAGGATATACTGTGGATGAAAGAAAGAAGATAGAAGATGATCTTAAAGAAGGAAGTCTTAAAGGAATAGTGACTACAAATGCATTAGAATTAGGTATTAATATTGGTTCATTAGATAGTGTGATAATATCCGGATACCCTGGAACTCTTATTTCAACATGGCAACAAGCAGGTAGGGCAGGGAGAAAAAACCAACAATCCATAATTACAATGCTTGCATTTCAAAATCCTCTAGACCAGTACTTTATGAAACATCCAGATATTTTCTTCAAAAAATCACATGAACATGCAATAATTGACTTGAATAATCAACAAATACTCAGAGGACATCTTAAATGTGCAGCATATGAATTACCATTAAAATTAGAAGAGATTGAAAGTTTTGGATTTGATGATGAAGGAATTGTTATAGATGAAATTGATGAACTAGAAAATGATGAAATTATCAAATATCGTGATGGTAAATGGCATTACAATGACATTAATTTACTTAAACAGGATAAAAGTCCGAATTTTGAGGTAAACCTTAGTGATGTGATGAGTGAACCATACAAGGTATTCAATGGACATAACTTCCTCGAGGAGATGAGTGAAAAACAAGCATTCAGAGAAGCTCATGAAAATGCTGTTTTAATACATAATGGTGAAACATACATTGTTAGAGAAATGGATATTCAGGAAAAACGAGTTTATGTTAAAAAACAGGACTTAAACTATTATACTCAGGCACTTAAAGAGGTGGATGTGAAAGATTTAAAGAAAGAAAAAGAAGAAAAAATTGGTGATCTCACATTATGTTATGGTAAACTAACTGTTACCGAAAAGTATGATCGTTATAATTTAATCAAGTTTAGTAAGATTAGTGCATCTAAAAAATTAAATCTTCCACCATTGAATTTTAAAACAAAAGGTTTATGGTTCACTATACCCTTTTATATCAAAGAGTTATTAGAAGAAAAATTAGTTAGTGATGCTAAATTTAAAGATGTTTTCCGGGGCTGCTTACAAGGTGTGGAGAATGTTTTAATATCTGTAGCTCCATTCCATGTGATGTGTGACAGTTATGATTTAGGTGGAGTGTCTAAAAATTTGCATGAGGATACTATGAATGCAACTATTTTCATTTATGATGGATTTGAAGGTGGTGTTGGATTAACTAATAAGGCATTTAAATTATTTGATGAAATTATTAAGATGAGTTATGAATTAGTTAGGGATTGTGATTGTGAAGATGGTTGTCCTGCTTGTATTTATAGTTCTCAAAACCAGAGTGAAGATAAGCATTTGAGTAAACAGGGCACATTACTCATTTTAAAGGAATTGAATAAAATAATGTCTAAAAAATAGTATAATTAAAGAAGAATAAACAGTAATTATTTGCTTTCTTCTTTTTGTGATTTTTCGTAATCTGCTATTGATGAAGTAAATCTGCATTTAGGAAAACCTGTGCATCCTATGAATTCACCAAATCTTCCCATACGTTTTATTAGGTCTTCTCCACAATCCGGACATTTTCCAACTATTTCGTTACTGGATTTTTGTCCACCATTAGCACATTCGAAGTCAAGACATGCTCTCTGTCTTGGTTTTCCATAGGATATTAATGGTAATCCACATTTTTCGCAAGTGGTTTTTAATACATTGGCTCCAGATGGTAATGAGTATGTTTTTTTACAATCAGGATATTTAGTACATCCCACAAATTTTCCACCTTTTGGAGAGGATATGATTATAAGGTTTCCTCCACAGTCACATTTACCTACTATTCTACTTTGTTCATATGCTTCAAATAATTCTTTTCCAATATTTTCCTGATTATCATCTATTGAATTAAGAATACCATCCAGTTCATTTTTTGCGTCATCAATAACTGTTGTTTCTGTTATTTCTTTATCTTTAATTTTGGAGAGGTCATCTTCAAATTCTCTTGTCATTTGTTCACTGGTGATTCTTTCAGAGTATTTTGTTAGAGTGTCTATCATGTGTTCTCCAAGTTCATTGACTGTTATTTTGTTTCCTTCCACATATTTTCTTGTGTATAATATTGATACGATGTTTGCTCGTGTTGATTTTGTGCCTAATCCTCTTTTTTCCAGTTCTCTTATTATTGATGCTTGATTATATCTTGCAGGAGGTTTGGTTTCTTTTTCTTCACTTTTTACTTTTGCTTTTGTTGTTTCTCCTTCTTTTACATCAGGAAATTCTTCATTTTTTACTTTTTTATATTGGTATGGGTCTAATGCCAGCCATCCTTCTTTTGAAATTCTTTGTCTTGAGAATGCGAATGGTTCTTCTCCTATTTCCAGGTCGACTTTTATTGATTCTAATTCTGCTGGTTCTCCGAATAAACTGATGAATCTGTAGGTGATTAGGTCGTATATTTTCTGGTAATCTTCTGATATGTCTTTTGGTAATGTTCCTGTTGGGTGTATTGCAGGGTGTGCTTCGTCTGTTTTTTTTCCTTCATTTGGTTTTAGTGGTGCTTTTAGTTTGTTGATTAATGTTTTATATTTTGGATTTTTAGATAAATCTTTTAGGATGTCGGATAAACCAAGTGATTCTGGTAATTTTTGTGATGATGTTCTAGGGTATGATGTGTATCCTTCTACGTATAAGTTTTGAGCTATTTGTTGTGTTTTTCGTGGAGTGAATCCAAATTGTGCGTATGCCTCTGATTGTAGTGTTCCTAGTTCAAATGGATATGGTAAGTCTTTTTTTGTTTTTCTGTTTGTGATTTTGGTTATTAAAGCATCTTTTCCTTTGCAGTTTTCAAGTATTTTATCGACTTCTTTTTTGTCAAAGATTTTTCCTTTTTTATGGTCGGCTATGATTCCTTTTTCTATTTTTGCTTTTATTAGCCAGTATGGTTCTGGTACGAATTTTTTAATTTCTTTTTCTCGTTCTGCTAATATTGCTAGTGTTGGTGTTTGTACTCTTCCTGCTGATAATTGCACGTACCTGTTTGTTACGTTTAATACTGAATCTGTCATGGATTTTGAGATATTTACCCCGAATAGGTAGTCTAGGATGTGTCTTGCTTCTCCACTATCTACCCAACTTTGGTCTTCAGTTAAGGGGTATGCTTCGGAGTATGATTTTATTAAGTCTTTTTTTGTTAATGCTGAGAATTTCATTCTGAAGCATTTTTCTATTGAGTTTGATCCACATATGTATTTTAATGCATTGTATCCTATTAGTGTTCCTTCTGTATCGTAATCGCATGCGTGTATGAATCTATCTGCATCTTTTGAGAACTTTTTTATTGTGTCTATATAATTTTTTACATATTTTTTTGATTTGTCTGTTTCGTATAGTGGTACCCATTCTACATCGTATAATCTTTTGTTTTTCTTGTTTTTTGCTTGTAATGAAAATAGATGACCTACTGCTGAGAGTACTGTTGTTTTTTCTCCGTTTTCTTTCTCTATTTCATAGTATGGTACTCTTTTATATGAGTTTTTGACTGGTGAATCAGATAGTGCTTGTGCTACTTTTTCTGCTACTTTAGGCTTTTCACATATTATTAATTCACTCATAATTCACTCTCCCCCTGATTTTTTTTGATAAAATAAGTTAGTAATGTGATCATATTTTTATGATTATTTCTTCATTATTTAATTAAAATGAATTTTCTATTAAAAAGATATTTTCATATTAAGTATTTAATATTAATCTAAATTAGATTTAATGAAAAAAATTATAGATTTGAAAATATATAAAATTTATTAGGTTTGAAAAATTTTTGAATATAATATTTTATGGGAGAATTGATGATGTTAATTGGTATTATTTCTGATACTCATATACCTGTTAGAACTCAGTCATTACCTGAGAAGGTTTTTGAAGTTTTTAAGAATGTTGACATGATTTTTCATTGTGGTGACATTGAAGTTATGAGTGTTATTGAAGAGTTAGAAAAGATTGCCCCTGTTAGGGCTGTTCATGGTAACTGTGACCCGTATATAGGTTTTAATACTCATGAGGTAATTGAGGTTGATGATGTTAAGATTGGTTTAACACATGGTGTTGTTTATCCTAAAGGGGATTGTCAGCAATTATATTATCTTGCTAAAGAGTTAGGTGTTGATATTCTTGTTAGTGGTCATACTCATAGGCCTTTGATAAAACAGGAGGCTGATGTGCTGTTATTAAATCCGGGCAGTGCTACTCAGCCAAGGCTTAGTGAGCCTAGTGTAATGTTACTTGAGGTAAATGGTAGTGAAGTTAATGCAGAGGTTGTTAAAATTGGAAGACCAACATGTAAAGCGTTGGATTTTTCACAATTTAGTCATTAATGTGGGGGGGAGTATTATGAGCAGATGGAAAGCAAAACATGATAAGGAGCATTATTATAAACTTGCAAAGAAACAGAATTATCGTTCAAGAGCATCTTATAAATTAAAACAGTTGGATAAGAAGTATGGCTTGTTAAAACCTGATTATAATGTTGTTGATTTAGGAGCTGCTCCTGGAGGTTGGAGTCAGGTTGTTGCTGAAGTTATTGGTGAAGAAGGTACGGGTCAGATTATTAGTGTTGACTTGGAATATATTAAGCCTATTGATCATGAAGCTTATACTGGTGTTAAAGGTGATTTTACGACTGAGGAAATTCAGAATACTATCGTTGAATTGATTGATGGTAAGGCTGATGTTATATTGTCTGATGCTTCTCCTAAATTAACTGGTATAAAGGATATTGATAATTTTAAGTCTTATGATTTAGCTTTAGCTGTTCTTAATATTTCGGGTAATATTCTTAAACGTGATGGTAATCTTATTATGAAAGCTTTTCAGGGGGAAGCTTATCAGGATTTGATGAAAGAGTTGAAAAAGAAGTTCAGAACTGTTAAAACTACTAAGCCAAATTCTTCTAGAAAGAGAAGTTCTGAGATGTATGTTATTGCAAGGGGTTTTAAGGCTTCTAAAAGATGAAAAAGAAATAGTTGAAAAATAGTGTTTATTTAGCTATTTGATTATAAATATCATTAGCTTCTCCTATTTTACTTTTTGTTTGATTTAATTTTGTTTGTATGTCGGATTCGGATTTACCATTACTTATATCGTTTTGAATTGATGATAATGATTCTCCTACCTCATTTAATATTACTTTTCCTGTGTTGAATGTTGTTTTAACACTTGGATCAGGACTTGTACCTAATTTTTTGTCTAAATCTGTGTATTTTTTGTTGATATCATTATATTGTGCTTTAACTTGGTCTAGTTGATCATATGCTGAACCACTGTTAACTGTTGATGAAACACTATCTGTTAAGCCTGCAACAGCAACATATCCTATTACTCCTACTGTTAAAAGAATAAGTATTATTCCTAGTAAGGATATAGTTAATGAAGTAGTTTTAAATAATTTTAACCTTGATTTTTTCATTTAAACCCTCTGATAGATATTATTGTTTATTATAAGAAATACAATAATTTATTATAAGTAAATCTTTAATTTTTCATATTTATAAAAATTAGCATTTTTTGGAAAACAACTAAATTTAAAAATTATAAAAATTATAGTTATATCATATGACTACGATAACAGCAGATGAAAATAATAATAGGTCTTCTGCATCAACAACAGTAAAATTGGAAGAATTCTTCAGTGAACTTTGTAAAGATGAAATTTTTGCAGTTTTAGATGTTTATCCAGAAGAAAAATCAGTGATTATAGATTATAATAGTTTGGAAGTATTTGATCCGGATTTAGCTGATTTACTTTTAGAAAAACCTGATGAAACACTAGAAGCTGCAACTAAATCTATTTCAAATATTGACCCACAGAGAAAAAATGCGCAATTGAATGTTAGATTTTCTAATATTCGTAATCATGTGCCATTAAGAAATTTGCGTAGTGAGTACATAGGCAAATTTATTGCTGTGGATGGTATTGTAAGAAAAACTGATGAAATTCATCCACGTATAATGACTGCTGTTTTTGAATGTAGAAGTTGTATGAGAATACATGAAGTTGAACAAAAATCTAATATCATACATGAGCCTGCAGTTTGTAATGAATGTGGTGGAAGATCATTTAAATTGATACAGGATGAATCACGTTATATGGATACGCAAACTGTTAAATTACAGGAACCTTTAGAAAACTTATCTGGGGGAGATCAGCCAAGACAAATTAACATTGTTTTAGAAGATGATCTTGTTGATACATTAACTCCTGGTGATAAAATTAGGGTAACTGGAATACTTAAAACGGTTCGTGATGAAAGAACTAAACGGTTTAATAATTACATTTATGGTAATTACTTTGAACCCTTAGAACAGGAATTTGAGGAACTTGAGATTAGTGAAGAGGATGAAGCCGAAATATTGAAACTTGCTAATTCACCGGATATTTATCAGAAGATTATTGATTCTACCGCTCCATCTATTCAGGGATATTATGAGGTTAAGGAAGCTATTGCTTTCCAACTCTTTGGTGGTAGTGCTAAGATTTTGGAGGATAAAACTCATATGAGGGGTGATATGCATATTTTGATTGTTGGAGATCCGGGGATTGGAAAATCACAGATTCTTAAATATGTTTCTAAGTTAGCTCCCCGTGGTATTTATACCAGTGGTAAAGGTACTAGTGGTGTAGGGCTTACTGCTGCAGCTGTTCGTGATGATTTGGGCGGATGGAGTTTAGAGGCTGGTGCTCTGGTACTTGGTGATAAGGGTAATGTGTGTGTAGACGAATTGGATAAGATGCGTGAGGAAGACCGTTCTGCTATTCACGAAGCTTTAGAACAGCAGACAATTTCTATTGCTAAGGCAGGTATTATGGCTACTCTTAATAGTCGTTGTAGTGTGCTTGCTGCTGCTAACCCTAAGTTTGGTAGGTTTGACCGGTATAAATCTATTGCAGAACAGATTGATTTGCCTTCACCAATTCTTTCACGTTTTGATTTGATATTTATTATTGAAGATAAACCTAATGCTGAAAGGGATCATAGTCTTGCAGGGCATATTTTAAAGATTCATCAGGACCGGAATATTAATTATGAAATTGAGCCTGAATTGATGCGTAAATATATTGCTTATGCTCGTAAGAATGTTCAGCCAGTCTTATCACAAGAAGCTGCTAAGGTTTTACAGGATTTTTATGTTACAATGCGTAGTGGTGCTATTGATGAAGAATCTCCTGTTCCTATTACTGCCCGTCAACTTGAAGCTCTTGTTCGTTTATCAGAGGCAAGTGCAAAAATAAGGCTTAGTAATGAAGTTAGCAAGGAAGATGCTGAAAGAGCTATTAAATTACAGGAAGATTGTATGAAACAGGTGGGTTATGACCCAGATACTGGTAAAGTTGATATTGATAAGGTTGAGGGAAGAACTTCCAAATCTGAAAGAGATAAAATTAATATTTTAATTGATGAAATTAAGGAAATTTCCGAGGAATATGGTGGTAGTGCTCCTAAGAACGTTATTTATGGTAATTTAGCTGATAAGTATAATATTTCTGAGAATAAAGCTGATGAAATGATTAATATGTTAAATAGTAAGGGTGTTATATATTCACCTACAACTGATCATTATAAAGTTGCTTAGAAAATAGTAAATAATAAGATAAATAAATAGTATATTATAATGAAAAAATTTCAAAATATATTATTTAGATATTATTTTAATCAAATTGATAAAAAAAAGATGAAACGGAGGTATAATATTGGTAAAAGCTGATGCAGAATTTGAAGAATATGAAGCTTTACTTGATAAAGCATATGAACAGTTACCTGATAAACTCTTTGAATCAAAAAGGTTTAAATTACCTAAAGGATATTCAGTTATTCAAGGAAATCGTACAATTATTAAAAACTTTGGTGATGTGTCAAGTACATTGAACAGGGACCCTCAACACGTACTCAAATACTTATTAAGAGAATTAGGTACTTCTGGAAATGTTGAAGGAAATCGTGCAATACTTCAGGGTAAGTTTACACATTACGTAATTAATGATCGTATAAAAGAATATGTTGATAACTTTGTTATTTGTCATGAATGTAATAGACCAGATACTGTTATCATACGTGAAGATCGTATTGATATGCTAAAATGTAGTGCTTGTGGGGCAAGATCACCTCTCAAATCATTATAGTATCAAACTATTATATTTTTCTTTTTTAAGCTCCCAAGAATAACTTTTTTTAGAACATTAATTATTACAGAACCAAATAATATTAGGATGATAGAATGTTTTGTTTATTATGCAATAGTGAAGAAAAATTATATGATGGTTTATGTAGAAGTTGTTATCTTAAAGAATTTGAATTAATAGATGTGCCAGAATATGCTACTTTTACAGCATGTTCTCATTGTGGTGCAACATTAAAACATGACAAATGGATACAGACCGGTTATTATGATGATGAAATAATTAATGATGCTATTCAAAAAGATATTACAATTAATGAAAAACTAGATAATGTAGAAGTAAACACTGAAATACTTACAAACAGGGGTACTGTTTATGACTGCATGATTCATGCATGTGCACGTGTACTTGATGACTTTTTAGAGAAGGATTATCCTATTGAAGTTAAAGTAGAAAAAGGTGTTTGTCCAGATTGCAGCAAATTTTATTCTGGTTACTATGAGGCAGTCATACAATTAAGGGCTGATGATAGAAAGCTGGAAGATGATGAGATAGTGCAGGCAGATGAGTTTATATCAAATGAAATTCAACGCCTATGTAAAACCAATAAGTTAGCTTATGTTACTGAACGTATTGTTCTGAAGGAAGGCGTGGATTACCAGGTTGGTTCTCATAATGCTGCACATAAAATTGCGGAGAATATGCAGAAACAATTTGGTGGCATTATTACAGAGAGCAGAAAGATTGTGGGCCATGACAAGTCTAAAAGCAGGGATTTGTATAGGTCATGGATTTCTGTGAGATTACCATCATTTCATAAAAACGATTTTATCAAGTATAATGATAAGATTCTTAAGATTGAGAAGATTGGCAGTCACAAGTTTGTTGGTTTAAATCTTGAGACTTATGAATCAGAGCCTATTAGTTGGAAGGAATATGATAAAATTAAGAAATTGGGAAGTACGGAGGATATAATGCCTACAACGGTTACTAATATAACTCCCACAGAAGTTCAAGTTTTAGATCCTGATAATTATATGCCTGTTGATTTAGAAAAAAAATCCAGTTTTGATAATCTGGTTATTGGTCAAGAGATTAACGTTATTAAGATAGAAAATAAGATATACATCATATTATAATATTAAAAATAGAAAAATGGAGGAATAATAATAATGGATATAGATAAGGCAATAGAAAATATTTCCAGGGATACTGCTGAAATAATTGAAATTGATGAATTAAAAGAATTATTGAAAAAGGATGAGAAAGTTGCATATGTTGGTTTTGAACCATCAGGAAAAGTTCATTTAGGTCATGCATTAACTATTAAGAAAATGAAAGACTTACAGAATGCTGGTTTTAAAATTAAAATATTTATAGCAAACTTGCATGCTTATCTTAATGGTAAGGGAACGTTAGATGAATTGAATAAGGTTGCAGAGTATAATATTAAATGTTTCAAGGCATTAGGATTAAGTGAAGATGATACTGAATTTGTTCTTGGTTCTGAACGTATGAACATGGACTTTATGGAAAGAGTATTTCATGCAGCTACTCTTATAAGTATTAAGAGAGCTCAGAGGAGTATGGCGCAGGTTTCTAGGGATGAAACTCATAATGTTGCCGAAGCATTATATCCGATTATGCAGGCACTGGATATTCATGATTTAAATGCGGATGTTGCTGTTGGTGGAATGGAGCAGAGAAAAATTCATATGCTTGCAAGGGAAATTCTTCCAAAAATGGATCTTAATACGCCTGTTTGTATCCATATTCCTTTAATTCATGGTACTGATGGTTCTGATAAAATGAGTAGCAGTAAAGGTAATTTTATTGCTATTGATGATAGTCCTAAGGATATTAAGGATAAGGTTAATAAGAGTTTCTGTCCTACTGGTGTGGTGGAGGATAATCCTGTAATTGAGATGGCTCATTATTATATCTTTGATGAACATGAAAAAATGTTGATTGAAAGGCCTGAGAAATTTGGTGGAAACCTTGAATTAACAGAAGAGGAATTGATAGATGTTTTCTCTAAAGAAGAATTACATCCTATGGACTTAAAGAATACTGTTAGCAAATATTTAATTGATAGATTTGCTCCTGCACGGGAGTATATGGAGAATAATTAGGTGATTATATGGCTAAGCATACTATGCGTGTGTTATCAGGTTTACAGCCTAGACAAGTGGATGCTATGATTGATGAGTACCATTTGAATATGCTTCAGAGTGATAGGGGAATTATCTTATTTGAGGGTGAACTTGAGGATTTGAGACGTGCCATTAAGCATGTTGTTGATGTTACTTTGCCTCCTGGACCTACTGTTAGTGAGCTTAAGGAAACTGTTGAAAAGTTTGATGTTAAATTGCAACAGTCTGATGATGGTCCACAGTTGCATGGTACTTATGAGGAAATTAATAATGCTGTTAATTACCTTGTGGATATTATGAGTGAAAGATTAGATATTTAATTTCTTATATTTTTTTTGTACTCATAATTTTTTCTTTTACTATTTTTTGTATGTTTTCCTGTACTTTTTCTAATGGTAGGCTGGCGTCTACTATTTTTATGTTTTCTTCAGTGTTTAATAGGTCAAGATAGTTTTGTCTGGTTTTTTCCAGGAAGTCTATGTTTTCAAATACTTCTTCTTTGTCACATCGTTTTATTGCTTCTTCTTCTTTTAAGTCGAGTAGTATTGTCAGGTCTGGTCGTGGTGTATGTAGGTTTACCTGGTATATCCATTGCTTGTTTATTGATGAATTGTTTTGGTAGCATATGCTTGAATAGAATGATCTGTCACTTATTAGTATTTTGTTTTTGTCCTCTTTTGATTCTAGTATCTCTTTTTTTAGTGTTAGTCTGTCTGCTGCGAATAGTAATGTTAGTCTTTGTTGGTTTATGTCGTTTGTTGATTCGGGGTTTTGTAATTCGTTTCTGATTAGTTTTCCTATCGGTGAGGTTGTTGGTTCTACTATTTTTTTGATTTTGTATCCTTCTTGTGTTAACCATTGTTCTAGTAGGTTTGTTTGTGTTGATTTTCCTGCTCCGTCTATTCCTTCTAATACTATGTACATTTTTTATCATCCATTGAAAAGTAATTAATTAATAATTATGTTATTCATAAGTTTATATAATAAAGTTTTTTTGGGGCGTGTATTTTTTTGACTTATGATACTTGTAAGATTCTTTCACCGGTTGGTTCTATGGATGTTTTGGATGCTGCTGTTTTTAGTGGTGCTGATTTTGTTTATTTGTCCGGTAAGAATTATGGTGCTAGGGATTATGCTGATAATTTTAGTTATGATGAATTGAGGGATGCTACGAATTTTTGTCATAAGTATAATGTTAAGGTTTTTGTGACTGTTAATGTTTCTATTTTAGAGGATGAGATTCCTGATGTTGTGGATTATGTTTATTATTTGTATTTGATTGGTGTTGATGGAGTTATTGTTGAGGATATTGGTTTGGCTAGTGTTATCATGGATTTGATTCCGAGTATGAGTGTTCATGCTTCTACTCAGATGACTGTTTATGATTATTCGTTTGTTAAATGGTTGTGTGAGAATGGTTTTGATAGTGTTAATTTGTCCAGGGAGGTTTCTCTAGATAATATTAGAAGTATTTCTGATAGATTGAAGAGGTTTGGTCATGATATTAACTTGGAGGTTTTTGCTCATGGTGCTTTATGTTATTGTTATTCTGGTCAGTGTTTGATGTCTTCTTTTTATGGTGGTAGGAGTGGTAATAGGGGTCTTTGTGCTCAGCCTTGTAGGATGAGGTATTCCTTTAGGGATTATTATAATACTTTGCTTGCTAGTGATGATTATCTGTTAAGTACGAAGGATTTGTGTACGTATAATAATGTGGGTGATTTGGTGGATGCTGGTGCGAATTGTCTTAAGATTGAGGGTAGGATGAAGTCTAGGGAGTATGTTTCCTGCACTACTTTTGCTTATCATAATGCTGTTAATGGTTGTTGTGATAGTGAAGATTATTTGTTGTTGAATTTGGCTTTTAATAGGGGTTTGACTGAGGGGTATGTTTCTGGTAAAAGTCCTCGTGAGGTTATTGGCAGGTCTCGTTCGGGTAATACTGGTTATCCTATTGGCCGGGTTATTAAGAGTACTGGTAGGGAGGTGACTATTAAGTTTACTAATAAGAGTTTTCCGACTAGGATTGTTAATGGTGATGGTTTAAAGTTTGAATTAGATGGTGAAAGTTGTGGGATGTATGTTAGTAGGATTTTTTCTCAGAACAAGAATAAGATTGTTATTGCCGTTAAAAAGGGTATTCATATAGAAAAAGATTCAATGGTCTATATCACATATTCAAAATATCTTAGAGATAAAACCAAATCAATAATAAATGAAAGAAACATTCATAAAACAAGTGTTGATCTGGAAATAAGTATGAATAATGAGTCACAAATGGAAGTAAATGCCCGTTGTGATATGCTAGAAAAAAATGTAAAATACACGAGCAAAGAAAAAATACAAAAAGCAAAAAACAAACCACTAACACAAGAAAAAATCAACACACAACTAAGAAAAACAGGAAACACAACATACAAAATAAACAAAATAAAATACAACAACCTACCAGAAAACATATTCATGCCAATATCAACCCTAAACAACATAAGAAGAGAAATAATAAAAAAAATAGACCATGAAATAATGAACACATACATACCAGAAAAGAAAGACAAAGAAGAAACAAAAAAACAAATACAAAAATTCAAAACACAACACTACACAACACAAAAAACACAACAAAAAGAAGAAAACTGGAACATCTACATAAACAACTACAGACAAGCAGAACTCCTCAAAAAATACAACCATATAAACACAATATACTATGATGGAAACTACAACCACAAAAACATGAAAGAATACACAGAACAAATAGGAGACGAACTAATAAAAATACACCAAATACTACCAGAAAAAGAACTAGTATGGATCCTACCACAACTACTACAAGACAAAGACCTACCACACATAAGCGAAACAATAGTCAAACTAAAATACAACAACATAGACATAAAAATACAAACAGACAACATAGGCATAGCAGAAAACATAAACACGACAAAATACGGAAATAACCTTAACATCTACAACAACTACTCAATCAGAAAACTATCAAAAACACCAGGATTCAAAAAACTAGTAATATCAAACGAAATATCATTAAACGATATAAGAAAACTAAACAACAAATACTGTGACCTAGAATACATAATATTCGGACACGTACAACTAATGATAACCAAGGACAACTATGAAGACCTAATAGACGAAGAACTGACAAACACATACTACCTGACAGACAAACGAAACAATAAATTCAAAATAAAAAAAGACTGCAACAACAACAGCCACATATACGATTACAGAATACTAAATTTAGACGATAAAATAGAACAACTACGAAAAACAAGCATCAACAATTACACACTAGACTTAAGATTCTTCAACATAACAGACACTGAAAAAATAATAAAACACTTCCAGGAAATAATAAAAACAAACAAAACAAGCAAAAAACTAAACTTAGAAGAAAACACGAAATTCTTCCAAGCAAACATAGAAAAAGGATTATATAAACAAAGATAAAAAACTAAACTAATCCAATCATCTTCAAACCAATATACAAGACAATTAAAATATGCATATATTTTAATTTCTTAGCATCAACTTTTTTTGAAATATTAGCAGCAAAGCCTGCAACAACAGTACTAGTAACAGTTAAGAAGAAAAACTGCAACAAATTAACATAACCCAATGAAAACTCCGGCAAACCACCAACATTCCAACCTAAAACAATATAAGCAATCATACCACCAAGACTAGTGGCAATAATAGATGCAGAAGAAGTTCCAATAGCCTTATGCGTAGGATACTTCAATACAAGAGTAAGAATAGGAATCATAATAATACCCCCACCAACACCAAGCAATCCACAGAGCAAACCACCAACCAAACCAAGCAATGAATGCATAAAAACACTTTTACTGATATGATCATCATTATCCGGATACTTTACGAAAATCATGTTAAAAACTGTGAAGATACATAAAAAACCGAACAAAACCTTAAGAACAGAAACATCCACATTAACGGAAACAAAAGCACCCAAAACAGCACCCAGGAAGCCCAGAAACATGATATAAGGAAGAAAATCAGTGACAACCATACCATTAAGATGATGTTTACGAGTACTTCTAATCATAGTGACAAAAATAACGGCAAGACTAGTGGCAAAAGAAACAGTCATAGCCACATTAGACTCAACACCATAAGACAACAATAAAAAATACTGAATAGGAGTTAAAATAACACCCCCACCAACACCGAGCAATCCAGCCATCAGACCGCCCAAACAACCACCAAATAATAATAACAAAACATAAACTAGAAAATCCATAACCAAAAAAATCCCGCAAATATATTAATTATTAATAAGTTTATAATTAATCCTATAAAAATTGAATACAAACTAAAAACAAATAAAAATATAATAAAGAAAAAAAATTGGAATATGGGAGGTGTGAACCATTTATGAGATAGAAGAAATAAAAGGAGTAGGCGAAAAACTAGTGAAAAAAATAATTAAACAATATGGAAGCTATGATAACTTTAAAAAATCCATAGAAAACTATGAACTAGAAAAACTAATGAACATACCCGGATTAAGTCAAAAATTAGCACTAGAAATAATAAGAAAAATACTTGGAAAAAAGAATACCGAATACCTGAAAACAGAACAATCACAAAAAATCTATGATGACATAATAACAAAAATACTTGAATTTGCAAACACCGACTATGCAAGAACAAGAATACTGCTCCTGAACCCAACAACAGACTATTCAAAAATCAGAGAAACACAGGAAATGATACAGGAAACACTAGACCAAACACGAGAACTAGACTATGCATACATAAGAAACCTATACAAAAAAATAATCCCCCTCACAGACAATATAAGACCAAAATTTAATGACGAATACGCAATAGTATGCGAAGACTATGAGGATTACCTGACCCTGATAAAAAAAGGATTCGACAGATACTGTAACGTATTTGCAATAGAAGATCATGTGAACCTAGAAGAATTTGAATTCATAATATACCTATACAACCAATACAACATAGACCCTGGAGAAGCAAACAATATAGTGGCAATAAGCAACCAAAGCCCAGACTATGAAATACAACCAAACATAATACTAGAATACTATAAACAAAACAGAACAACACTAGAAAATGTACACCACCTAAGAGAATACATAGGACTGGGAAGTAACATAACCGAAGCACTAGAAGCACTAGACTCAATACAAATAGAAAAACATAACGAAATAGCAATAAATGAAATCATAGACGAAATAAAAGATGACATAAACGAAAAACTAAAGACAAAAATTCAACAAGTAGAACTGGAAGGAGATGAAATACTACTCATACTAAACAATGAAGACCTGCCACCAAAACTAATGACAATATTCGATGAAGTACTAGAAGAAGCAAGAGAAGAATTATCCGAAAAAACAGGACTACTATTTGATCCATTCATAATAAAATATCCTATAGAAATTGATGAAAACGAAGTAAAAAGAGTACAGGAAAACATTAAAGCAAACATAAACCTGAAAAAATATGAACAAGAACTTAATGCATGCAGCATACTAGAAAAATATGCAGAAGAAATAAAAAAAGAAACACAGGAACTAATAGAATATGATTACCAATTTACACTAGCAAGCTTCAGCAAATACTATGACCTGACCATACCAGAAATAGAAGACACATACCAATTAAAAGAAAGCCTGCACTTAAACCTTAAACAAGAAGAAAAAACAACAAACACGCCAATGCAGAAAATAAACTATAACCTAGACCAGGAAAACAATATCATACTCTTAACAGGAGCAAACAGTGGAGGAAAAACAACACTACTTGAAACTCTGGGACAACACACTATAATGACACATATGGGACTAGGCGTATGCTCATCAGAGGCAACAATACCTGAAATAAACGAAGTACACTACTTCACAAAAAAACATTCCCTTAACGCAGGAGCATTTGAAACATTCCTAACATCATTCATACCAGTAACAATAGGAAAAGAAAAAAAACTGGTATTAATAGATGAACTAGAATCAATAACAGAACTGGAAGCCGCAATAAAAATAATAATAGGATTCATAGAACACATACAGGATGATAACTCCTATGCAGTAATAGTAACACATATGGCTCCTGAAATACTGAAAAGAACAGATAATGTGAAAATTAGAACGGATGGAATAGAAGCAAAAGGATTAGATGAAAATTACAACCTAATCGTGGATAGGACACCAAAAATTAATTATCTGGCAAACAGTACTCCTGAATTAATTCTGCAAAAAATATATGAAAAATCAGAAGAACCATTAAAAAGTGTATACAAGGACATTCTAGAAAAGTTCTAGTATAAATCCTATTCAACTCCTTTCTTTAAATTTGGACATATGCCCCACCTTTTTTTTATTAGAAAAATTTTTTTAGTGCTTACTGTATTTTAATATTCGTATTTGATAAGTCTCGGATAACAGTTTCATTACATGACTTCATTACAAGCCCATCCTTGCAGTTATTATGCATGATAAGAAGGACACGAATACCTGCTGATGACACATATTCCAGTTTTGAACAATCAATGATTACACTGTTAATAATATTTTCCTTCTTAATGTTCTCAAAATATGCAAGAAGCTCTGGTGCACTTAATGTATCCAAATTTCCTGACAATATTATATTGAGAGATTCATCATCAATAGATGCATTCACATTAAAAGATTGTGTTTTGTCATTGAAAGTATCAGCCTTAACTGATTCATCTACTGAAATCTTCCATATGCATACTTTCTTTAATCCTTCATTAATATGAGCTACAATCTTAGGATCTGTATTCTTTAAAGTTCTTAACTCAGGTACATGATCTGCATAGGGTATTCTTTCGAGTTTAAATCCTTTAGATGTAATATAATTGATTGCATTGCTCATATTTTCCTGAACGTCCCCCTCGGAGACTGACAGTTATAGTATTTTCTACTGCACTTACATCAGATTTGTCTTCCACTCTATATTTAGCCTTCCACATAATCTCCCTAGTTCGGTCTCCATAGAATGCTTTCACTATCAAAACATACAATAGTGATATTTCAGGGTCTAATGTAATCCAGTATCCTCCATGCTCTGCAAATGTATTATTATAAAAGATGATTAAAAGAAATAAAATGAGATTTTTAATAGATAAAGAATATTATACTAGTAACATAGTTAATATAAATTTTGCCTGTTTACTAACTCTCCAGATCACAGGTAGATTACCAACATTCCTCCCCGAGCAACCCTCGTACCAGGCAATTAACATAAAATGTTAATATAAATATTTATATTAAAACTAGTATTTTAAAATAGTGAAAATTAAAAATTAGAAGCATGAACTCATTACAAAAATCAGAAAAACTACATAATAAATTCCAAATAAAAACACAAAATAAAACAAGTAAAGTAAATATTAAAGGCCGGCAACTTTCCGAAATTCCCATAAGCTTACCACCTATAGTACAAAACAGAACGTAGATAGACTTTATTACTGAGATCGAGACGAGATCAGATGTGACCCTATCGCTTTGGTCGCCGTACCAGTGTATACTATAATGTATATTCATCATAGTATATAAATGTTATCATCGTATATACATCCAGTAAAAACTAGTATTATCCAAATACTGAATACACCTAACTAGAATAAAGAAAAAGCCAATAACACAATAATCTCACGCCAAACTATCAATCCATGCACAACAGAACAACACAATACAGTCATCCCATAACAAAATAATTGCCAATGCTTGAAATTATATTCAATATGAAATTTGTGAAAAAATCGGGTGTTGGAAACCGCGGACTTAACAACTCGAAAAAATCTCGAAGCTTACATCCCAGCCCCATCAAACAAGTCTTCTACTCATACCCTAAAAAAGCTGCTTATTTTCACGGAATACCTCAGGCTTAGATGCTTTCAGCCTTTATTATCATAGTGCGTAGCTGCCCAGCAATGCCTTATCAGACAACTGGTAGACCAGAGACACCGACGGCTCGTTCCTCTCGTACTGGAACCACCTTCCGCTCAAGCAACAAAACACTTCTATTAGATAGCAACCAACCTGTCTCACGACGGTCTAAACCCAGCTCACGTTCCCCTTTAATGGGCGAACAGCCCCACCCTTGGGTGCTGCTGCACACCCAGGATGGAAAGAACCGACATCGAAGTAGCAAGCCGCAGGGTCGATATGGGCTCTTGCCTGCGACCACCCAGTTATCCCCGAGGTAGTTTTTCTGTCATCTCAAGCCCCCATCGACGAGGACATTGAGGTTCGTTAGGCCCGGCTTTCGCCTCTGAATTTCTTACTATTCGAAATACAGTCAGGCTGGCTTATGCCCTTACACTCTACAGTGGATCTCTGTCCCACTTGAACCAACCTTTGGGCGCGTTTGATACCTTTTCAAACGCGTACCGCCCCAGCCGAACTGCCCATCTACCAATGTCCACAACCCAAACAATAGCTGTGTTAGAGACACAGTCACAAGAAAGTAGTGTCTCATGAACGACTCAACCACACCTGACGACATGGCATCGAAGTCTCCTACTTACGCTGCATACTTGCA